>DUHJ01000018.1:5130-7093 GCA_013330925.1 Candidatus Poseidoniaceae archaeon
TGGAAGGAGTTGTACCCGCCCGCCTGCACCGAGGCATCGAAGGCCTTCAGGTAGAGCGCGTTGGGGTAATCGCGCACGAGATGAACCCGCTCGAGGTCCACCTCAAGCCGCTCGCCAAGCATCGATTCGCCGAGCACCACGTGCACGTCCTCGTGCGCCAGCAGAGCGTCCACAACACGGCGCACGTCGGAGTCGATGTCGTTGATCCGTCCTGCTCCGAGTTGAACGTACACCACTCGAGCGTCTTGGGGCACCCCCAAACGACGGCGGGCGGTCTCGCGTGACCACATCTCCTCCGGGTCGATGAGCAACATGGGCGGAACGTGAAGCTCCTCGACGCCGTGCTCCACTTCGGAGGCGGAATGCGGCACGGCGTCGCCTGGGTGGACGATGAGGTCGAAGCGTCCAATGGCGTCCACAGGAACGCTGGTGCCCTTCCGGAACATGCCCCGACGCACCCAGACCTTCTGCGGCACGTCGATGGTCGCCAACGCGTCGAGCATGCCCCGGTACGGGAAGGCCCCGTCGAAGACGAAACTCTGGGGCCGGTGGGTTTCCAACACGAGCGTCAACATCTCTTGGCACATGGCGTTCCAGGCATCGGCGTCCATCCCCGTCATGCGTTTTGGGCCGGCAAGGTGGTAGGTCGGGAATCCCTCCGAATACGGCAGATGCAGGGTCGGTTGGGTCGTGAAGAACACGATTTCGAGGTCGGGGTCCTGCTTGCGCAGCCGTCGTGCGAGGGCATACATCCGCGTGAAGTGACCGAAGCCCACGCCGTTGGTCGGGAACAACACCACGCAACGGGCGGGACCGCCGCGAAGTTGGATCATGCTGTCCGACATTGGACGTGGCCGTCGTCCAAGCAGTTCCATGCCGACGCCCCACATCACCACGGGGAGAGAGACGGGGAGCACAAGCAACCGCCATGGGCGTCGAAACGCCTCAATGACGTGATGCCCCAGACGGAAGGAGGCGGAGTTGCGAACGCGCCACAACTCCCGACGGAGGGCCGCTTCACGACGTTCAGGGCCGGTGCGCGAGCCCTCGTCGTCCATGCCCTCCACCCCGTGAGGCCGACCATAGAGGTCACGGTGAAGCATGGAGTTCATGGTGCGGCACCGTACCCTCCAGCGCATGGTGCGGCTGCTCGTGACCGGCGGTGCCGGCTTCATCGGCGCTCATTGCGCGAAGATGGCCCTCGAACAAGGGCACGACGTCACCGTCCTGGACGATTTGAGTTCCGGCAGCGAATCCCGGCTTGAGGGCTTGGCCGCCCTCGGCGCACGCACCGTGGTGGGTGACCTTCGGGACGCGAAGGCCCGAGCCACGGCCCTCGAAGGCGTGGACGCCGTGGTGCACTTGGCTGCGCAAGGCTCCGTGCCCCGCTCCGTTGAGGACCCACAGGGCACGCTGGACGTGAACGTGTATGGAACCAATGCACTGCTCGAGGACATGGCCGCGCTCGGCATCCATCGAATCGTGTTGGCCTCATCGGCCGCGGTGTACGGGGACGTCGAAGGCCTGCCTCACTCCGAGGACCGCGTCGGCGTCCGGCAATCTCCCTACGCCGACAGCAAGTGGGCCAACGAGCAGGCCATCCTGGAACGCCGAAAAGAGGGATGGGAGGCCCTCGCGCTCCGCTTCTTCAACGTCTACGGACGCGGACAGCGTGACGTCGGTACGAACACCGGTGTGATCACAATTTTCGTCAATCGGATGTGCAGCGGACAAGCGCCGACCTTGCACGGCGGAGGGAAACAGACGCGGGATTTCGTCCACGTTGAGGACGTGGCGGGCTTGTTGGTCCGTCTCGGGACCGGCGCGTGGACCTCGCCACCAAGGTCGGTGTACAACGTTGGCACGGGCCGGTCCACGAGCCTGCTCGACCTGGTCACCACGCTGTCCAACGTGCTTCGTGCTCAGGGCGAAGAAGGGCAGCACCTTGCTCCTGTTCTCGGAC
>DUHJ01000070.1:0-2174 GCA_013330925.1 Candidatus Poseidoniaceae archaeon
CGGCTCCGAGGCCGAGGTCAGCGGCGGCGGCCGCCCCTTCCTCGAGGACGTTCATGAGGTCACGTGAGCTGACTTCGACACCACCGCGTCCCGAAGTTCCTGAAGGGAGGCGTCCACCGAGCCTGCGGGCAAATTTTGCTGGGTCGGGGAGGTCATCCGCACTCATGTCGAAAGCCAGCATCCGTACGCCGCAGTTGATGTCGAAACCGACCGCTCCTGGACTGACGGCTCCGCCCAATTCGCCGGCATCATGGTCGGTTGCGAGCACGCCGCCAATGGGCAACCCGTAGCCAAAATGGTGGTCCGCCATCGCCCAAACACGGCCTACGGCGCCTGGGAGTGACGCCGCGTTGACCAGTTGTTCTGGGTCACGCTCATCGCCGGTCAAGATCGCGTCCAAATCCGAGCCGACAATGGCGGCGTCGGTCACCATGCGGCCGTGCTTTCGGATGCCGATGACGCTGGGCCCGAGCGGCTCCACGTGATCGCGCCAGTCCGGCATGTGTGGTGCTCTGCACCCGCCTCCTTCACGCTTTGGACGGGCGAGCCTTCAAGGAGCGGTGTCATGACCCGTGTTCCGGGGAGTGACGATGGAGGGCCTCAGGTTCCAGACGCTCATCGACCGCGGTTACGACCGCCGCACGTGCGAGGTCAGCGGCTTGCCGTATTGGACCTGTGATCCGAACCGGACCACCAGCGGAGACACCGACCAAGATCCGTACACCTTCATCGGCCAGCCCATCCTTCCGGGTTTTGATGAGCGTGGTCACGCGCTGAAGGAGCGAATGCGGGAAGCCTTCCTGAGCGCGTTTGAGGCCTCTGAGCACACCCGAATTGACCCCTATCCCGTGCTTGCTCGATGGCGCGATGACATCCACCTCACCATTGCGTCCATCGCGGACTTCCAACCTCACGTTACCAGTGGACTTGCCGATCCGCCGGCCAATCCTCTCACGATTTCTCAACCCTGCATTCGCTTGACCGACGTTGACGCCGTGGGTCGTTCAGGTCGGCATCTGACGACCTTCGAGATGATGGCTCATCACGTGTTCAACCGCCCTGAAGACGGGATTGAGCACTATTGGATCGAGACGTGCGTTGACCTTTGTCACCGCTTGCTGACGGACACCTTCGGCATCCATCCAAACGAAGTGACCTACGTAGAGAATCCATGGAGTGGAGGCGGGAACGCAGGGGCGGCCGTCGAGGTCATCGTCGGCGGCCTTGAACTGGCCACGCTGGTCTTCATGGATCTCGAAGAACACCCCGAGGGTGATGTGGACATCAAGGGCGTCATGTACCGCACGATGCCGTTGCAAATCATCGACACCGGGTATGGCCTGGAGCGCTTTTGTTGGGCGGCTGCGGGCACCCCTACCATCTACGAAGCCATCTACCCAGAATCGGTGGCTTGGCTCAAAGATTTGGCCAATTTCGACGCGGTGCTTGCTGCCCACGAGGGCGTCGATGTTGAACGTCTGCTCGGTGAATTGAGCCGGCTCAACGGCATCATGAACATCGAGGCAGGGGTCGACGCCGACGCCTTGCAAGCCACCCTGATCCAACGCCTTGCTGAAGCGGGTGTTGACGTGGACGTGGCCGTCTTGACGGCCGTGACCGAACCATTGGCCCGCATATACGCCATTCCCGATCACCTTCATGCCCTCGCTCACATGCTTGGCGACGGTTTGGTGCCCTCCAACGCGAAGGACGGCTATTTGGCACGCATGCTTGCTCGTCGCGTGTTGCGCATGTCCAACGAATTGGAACTCGACGTGTCCCTGGGTGACATGATGGCCCACCACTTGGACCACCATCTCCCTGGACGAAAGATGAAGCAGACCCGGGAAGGGATGCTTCACATCCTCGACCTCGAAGAAGCGCGGTATAACGAGATGATGCGAAAATCGGATCGCTTGGTCCGCAAGGCCCTCGAATCAACGCCAAAGGACGCGATTTCCGTCCACGACGATCTGTTGTTTGAGTTGGCCGATGTCCACGGTCTTCAACCGGAAATTGTCATCGGCGTCGGCCTGGAAGCCGGTTGGAACAACCTCGTGCTACGGGCCGGATTTGCCGCAGAAATGGCCGAGCGTCACGCGCGGCTCGCCAAGGAAGCGGCCTCCACGACCAAGGACGCTGCGATGGTGGAAGACCTTCCCGACCTCCCCGCC
>DUHJ01000070.1:2464-3130 GCA_013330925.1 Candidatus Poseidoniaceae archaeon
TGCGATGGTGGAAGGCCTTCCCGACCTCCCCGCCACGAGCCTGCTGTTCTACGACGACGTTCACCTGACTGAAATGGAGGCCAGCGTGTTGGCATGCCGTCCGCTCACCGGCCAACACGCCGAAGGTGCAACCCACGCCGTGGTGCTCGACAAGACCTGCTTCTATCCCGAAGGTGGCGGACAAGAAGGGGACCATGGTCGCCTCTCCACCGAAGCCAGCGACCGACGCGTGTTGGACACCAAGAAGCAAGGCGATCATGTGCTGCACCTTGTCGACGGGCCGTTGGAGGTCGGCGATCTGGTGCAAGGTTCGCTCGACGCGTCGCGTCGTCAGCAGCTGATGGACCACCACACCGCCGTTCACATCGTCGGTGGTGCAGCACGCCGAATCCTCGGCCCACACATCTTCCAAGCCGGTGCGAACAAGTCCGTGGACAGTGCCCGTTTGGACATCACCCACCACACCCGCTTGCAGCGCGAAGATTTGGACGCCATCGAACGGCTGGCCAACGACGTCTTGGCTCAGGTTCAGCGCACGGAAAAGACGGAACTTGACCGGAAAGATGCTGACCGGAAGCACGGGTTCGACTTGTACCAAGGCGGTGCGCCCAAGGGTGCATCGGTGCGAATCCTCCGCATCGCGGACCATGACATTCAGGCCTGCGG
>DUHJ01000070.1:3408-4416 GCA_013330925.1 Candidatus Poseidoniaceae archaeon
CCAAGGGTGCATCGGTGCGGATCCTCCGCATCGCGGACCATGAGATTCAGGCCTGCGGTGGCACCCATCATGACGAACCCGGCCGTATCGGCTCCATCCGCATCGTTCGGTCCTCGGCCGTACAAGACGGCGTGGAACGCTTGACCATCGTCTCCGGCCAAGCGGCCCTTCGGTACGCCCGGCAGCAAGATGCTCTTCTCCGGGCCGCATCGGATGCCCTCAGCGTCACACCGGAAGATCTGCCCCGTGCTGCTGAGCGTTTCTTCACCGAGTGGAAAGACCAACAAAAGCGGATCAAACGCATGGAGCAAGAGATTGCCAAACTCCGAACGAGCGGTGGCGACGGCGGTGCCACCATGGTGGACGGCGTTCGTGTCATTGTGCAAGAGGTCGATGCCGACCTCAAGCAACTCACCAACATGCTCGGTGCCATGACGCGTGATCCTGAGCAACCGACCGTCGCGGTCCTGGGTTCCCGAGAAGGTGGCGGGAAGCTTTTGGTCGCCGTGACCGAAGGGACGATCGCGGCCGAGCGGTACGATGCAGTCACCGTGCTGCGCGCCATCTCCTCACACATCAAAGGCGGTGGAGGCGGCCGACCCACCTTCGCACAAGGCGGCGGCTCCAACCCTGACGGTCTCCCGGACGCGTTGGCCGAAGCCAAATCACTCCTTGGCGCGTGATTCACCGCTCAAGGTGAGCCTTGAGGGCGGTGCGGTCAAAGTACGACACGGCGTGTTCCAATGCTTCACGGGCGGGGAACCACGCTCCTTCTGCGATTTCTGAGGGCTCCACAGTGATGCGTTGATTCACGGTTTCCGTCGAGGTGTAGGTGAACGAAAGGAAGGAGAGCCCGCGCCGATCGAACACGCGCTGGGTCACCACAGGTGCCGCGTCGTTGAGCGTGATACGGAGACCAAACTCTTCGAAGGCCTCGCGAATGCAGCCTGCGTGAGGATGTTCATCGTGGTCCAAATAACCTCCAGGTAGGGTCCAATGCCCCGTGAA
>DUHJ01000195.1 GCA_013330925.1 Candidatus Poseidoniaceae archaeon
AAACCGTGTGGATCCTTGCTTCGGGTCGTCGTCTGGTCCATGACGGTGCTGATCGTCCCCATCCAGATCCTTAAACGGGTGCTTCCAAAAGGCGAACTCAACCTTGTATCCCGCGATGACGTTGCCGCCATTGCCGATTTAGGAGAAGAGCGTGGGGTGCTCAACGAGGACGAAGAAGCGATCATCCACAACCTGCTCCGTCTTCGCGACATCCTTGTCCGGGACGTGATGACGCCACGCACGGTCATGAAAACCGTTCAATCCGATTCAACCGTGTTGGAGGTCACTGAATCCATGCCCGTCTTGCGCTTTTCCCGCATGCCCGTGCTCGGTTCTGACAACGATGACGTGCTTGGTCTCGTGCTCAGGTCCCGCATCCTTCGTGCGTCATCCAACGACGAGCATGGTGCGACCATGCACGACCTGATGCAACCCATCACACGAATCCGCATGGAACAAAGCGTGGAGGAAGCACTCGACATCTTCCTCGAAAGCAAACAGCACTTTGCCTTGGTCACCAATGAGTTCGGTGGCACAGAAGGAGCCGTGACCCTCGAGGACGTCTTTGAAACCTTGATCGGTGAGGAAATCGTTGACGAGCTCGATGAAGTGGAGGACATGCGTGAGTATGCCCGAGAACAAGCGGCCCTCAGCAGCGAGGAATGAAACCCTTAGCGTCCAACCACGCCAGAAGTGCTGCGTCGCGCTCTGGATGGCGCGATGTCCCACTGTGCCGCAACGAGGTTGATTTCCATACGTCAATCAGATCTGGAGACACCGCGTTCAACAAAGCGTCCAGATGAACCGTTCCAAGGCGTAGGTCTGGGTCGGCTTGCATGACGAACACGGGAACTTCCGGCCGACCCCAATTGGGCACGTCAACATCACGCAAGGAAGAAATCGAAACCGAAGGGTGCATGGTGTTCCATCGTTTCTGCAATCGGCGAACGATGAACGTGGAAATCACTGGATACCAGCGCAATCGTTCCATCAATATTGGAGAATAACACGTCATGGGTGATTCGAGCAAGAAGGCCTTGATGTTGGCTTTGTGCCTCCCCCTTAACGCTCCAATGGCCACGTACCCTCCAAGAGAATGGCCGTGAAGAATGACCCCTTCGGTTGGCTCCATACCAAAAGCACCCATCGAAAGTTGGTCCAACAGATGTTCAAGGCATTCGATGACCGCTTGAGCCGTGAATTCACCTTCATATGTGGACGATCCGTGCCCGAGCATTTCCAACAGCACCACGTTAAAGCCAGCGGATGAAAGTCCCTCCGTTCTGTTTCGTGCATGAGCCACGCCCGAAGTCCAGCCATGAATGGCCACGACGGTCGGAGCAGATCCTTCACGAAGGTTCAGGTGGACGTTGAATGAACCGTGGGGTCCAACCAATTCGATGGCCGGCCAAGCATCCGATACCAGGGGTTGCGTTGAGCGTGGTGGTCCCTCAAGGATGCGTCGAACAAAGCGCTCGGTGAGCATGCATCAATCGCTTGAATCCGTCTCGTCTTCAGACCCGTCCTCATCCGTGGATTCGTCCGATGCAGCATCAGCAGCGGCTTCCGCGGCTTCCTCGGCACGCTTGGCAGCCTTGATGGCGGCCTTCTCCTCTCGTGCTGCTTGACGCTGTGCGAATCGGTCACCCCAATCGCCCATGCTTTCCAAACGGGCACTCCATCCTGCACCGGCTTCTGATACGGTGGGCACGTGCTTCACCAAGTAGGCGGCAAAGGCACGGTCGAACATGCCCTGGTTCAGGTCGCTGGATTTCTTGAACTGGCGATCGATGATCAAGAGGGACATCATGACCACACCGACGGCGAACCATATGATCCCGTTGGTGTCGCCTCCTTGACTCAATTCGCTCATGTTGAGCATGACGAGGCCACCACCAACGAGGAAGAGGAAGCCGACCATGCTGTTGAGGAAAGCGTGAACCTTGTTGGGGGGATTGCCGGTGGCGCTGATGTACTTCGTTCTGGACACGAATTGGCCTACGTTTCGACCAAACCGAACTGGGATCACAAACACGTTGGTGATGTACAGCGCCATGGCGCCGAGGATGGAGGCAGAATTGGCCACGGTGGAGTTGACGAAAACCACGACAAATGCCGCGCCGATCAACAATCCATAGTTGATGATGAAGTTCGAGAGCGATCCAATGAATCGAGCTGTGGCCGGAGCGATCTCAAATTCACTTGGCAGACCCTTTGGTCGTGCCTTCGGTTTCTTTGCCTTCTTGGCCTTGGCGGCCTTGGCAGGCTGAGCAGCCACTGCTGCGACCGGGACAGCTGCAGGTGCAGCCACCGCCGCGACCGGGACAGCCGCGGGAGCAGCCACGGGCACGGCCGCGGGAGAAGGGGTGGTTGGAGCGGTTGAATTGGCCTTGTCGAGCAGTCCCATGGTGTTCACCTTCAGCTGTACCTTTCGCCAACGCGGCTGTAAAGTTGGAATTCGGGGCTTGCCAAGAATGCCGTGATGGCCTCATCAGGCATGTCCTCCAACAACCCGTCGACCATGGCGAAGAACGCCACCCGATCGTCATGCCCTGCAGCCGTCGGGTTCGTGCCGACGCGTTCGTAGAGCGCGAATTCCGGGCTGGCCAGGAACGCGTTGACGGTATCCTCCGGCAGCGCTGTTCCGAGCAGGTTGTCGACGATGTTGACGAAGCTGCTGAACTCGTCAACCACCGATTCAGCGACCTGTGCCGCAACTGGTGCCGCGACAGGAGCCGCAACAGGAGGTGTGCCTCGGAGCGCCCGCCGTTCTTCCATCAAGGCCCGAAGTTCAGGGCGAAGTGCATCCAACATGGCAGCATCACCTGCGGCCTTGGCGGCTTCGTATTGGGGCTTGAGCTCGCGTAGTCGGTTCTCCACCAGCGTAAGTCGGTCTTCGGTGGGTGCTGGTCCTGCGACTTCAGCATCCAACAATTCCACCGTCGGAGCTTCACGGACTTCCGCCAAGCGGTCGTCATGCATTTGTTTGCGCAAGACGATGATCTCACGGTCCAATTCGTGGCCAAAACGGTCTGCGTAGCGGTCGAGGAGGGAGCCTGCTTCTTTGTTGGTCAAGCGGTCGATGTGTCCGTAGACTTGTTGCAACGGCTTTTCGGTTCGCTTGGCCCACATCTCGGAATATGCGTCGGAATCGTCCGGGGCAGGAGCTTCAGGAGCAGGTGCCACGGGCGGTGCTTCGGGGGCAGGAAGCGGAGCTGCTGGAGGGAGTTCCGGAAGGGCTGGCGCATCCGGAAGTGGGGCGGGAGGAAGCACACCGGGAGCAGGCAAGGGAGGAAGTCCGGGAAGGGGAGGGGGAGCAGGCGCCTCTGCTTCTGCGCCCTTGCGTCGACGACGACCCATGGTGAACCCCACCCCTTCGTCGCACTGTGCCCCTTCAAGGTTCCTCAAGCAAGGGCGGATTTGGGCGCGACCTTCAGACAACCTTTCGTGCCCAGCCTTTGAGGGACAAGAAGACTTCCTCAGCCTCCGAAACTTCGACGACGTCCCCGGTGGAGGCCTCGATGTTCCTTCCGTGGAGGCCAAAAACGGCATCGTCCACGGTCATTTCCATACGACGGTCCACGGTTTTGCCGAAGACCACAGCTTCGGTCAATGCATCGTAAGCACCAGGGAGGTCTGGATTGAGCCTGGATAGGGGTAGCGTGGACACACGCATTCCACATTTCCCATGAAGGCTTGTCGGCCATCGAATCTGACGACGCGTGTCGATGGTCACCACTTCATCCGTTTCACCTGCCGCTCCGAGCACGATGGATGCATCTGTGGCCACTAAGTCCGCGAAGAGGATCTTCGGACCGTCTTTGAGGACGTTGAAATTGCCTTCCAACAAACGCTCCGCACGGCGCGGGTCAGACAGTGTTTCTGCCAATTTTCGGATGGCTGCAACCGAATGCGGCCCAGAAGTCCGTCCTTCGTGGGCTCGACGTCGTTGCACACCGTCGTGGAGTCGTGTGATGTCCTCTTTGGTGGTTTCACCGGTCGTGATGCCTTGGAGGGTCGTCACCGTCCTTGCGACACCCTCCCGGACGCGCCGGCTCCACCCACGCGACTCGGTGTCGTGGTACATGCCAAATCGACCGGCAACGTCCACACCCTCACCGCGGATGTGCGCCACCAACTCTCGGCGTGCATCTGAATCGAGGTGCACCAAGGTTGGATCACGGTAATGCAAGTGAAAGCCTCGATGACCAGAAAACGTGACGTGCAGATGCTCTTCACGAAAACCGAATTCTGGTTCAAGGAATTCTGACCACAGCGTCCATGCTTGCTCTTGGATCAGGGCAAGCATCCCAGGAAAATCTCGGTCGGAAACACCTGGAAGGTGGTCGCCGTCCAAGTCAAAAATGAGATCGGCCCCGAGCCAATCCTTGTCGGCCATTTTCGCCTCAAACGGGCGCTTCCAATACGCGGTGGAGTAGAAACATGAATGCGTCGGGCGCTGCATCAAGAACGAGCGAACGTCTTCCATATGGGAAAAGGATTGGTGACGAAGGGGGGCTCCTTCACCGAAGGGAATGAACATCCATTCACGGCGAGAAAGGCGTGGTGGTTGCCAAAGTTCCGCGGACCGGTAGTATCCGCTGAACCGGTGCGCGACGCTGGCCCAACCGTCCATCGAATGGGGTGGCGGTGACGACACCGCTTGAACCCATGCCTCAACGGGCGTAGAAGCGTTCCACCGTTTCTCCAACGACGGTTGAGGTCTCTGCTCCGGTCGCTTCAACGTAGCACGGCCAGCAGACGTAGTTGTTGTTCAGCACCATGGCTGATCCGAAGGTCATCCGCTTGTTGCACATGCTGCAGCGAGGTCCAATTTCACCGTTCGGAGCCTGAGCCAGACGGATGTGGTCGTGGGGCATGGGACGTCCTCGATTTGTGCTGTGAGGTTCGGGTTTTGAGGCTTCGCTCAGTCCCGCTCCCATTCAGAGCGTTCGCACCAATCCAACAAGTCGAGCGCAACCTCGCAGGATTCGGACACCTCCGGCGCGGGGTGCGTGAGGAAACGCTCGAGAACGGTTCGAGACGAGGGATCACCGATCGCACCCATGGCTTCCGCGGCCTCATGGCGAACCATCACGTGTTCCTCTTCATCCTCCAAGCGCTCCCAGAGGGTCGGAAGCGCACGCGTGTTTTGCATCTGGCCAAGGACGTAGGCAAGCTCGTGACGCAAAAGAGCACTCGTCGATACAAAGGCGTCACACAAGGCATCCACAGCTGCATTGGAACCGTCGTTTCGCAAGGCGAAGACGGCCCGCATGCGTTCAAACATGCGCGCCTGGTCGTCCAATAACGTGCTCCTTAGCTCGTGATGTTCAAATCCGTCCGCCGGAGGCGCGGGGTCCACGGACCCAAATTCGCTGACCTCAGGAACGGACTGGGGCAAGCTCAGGCCTCCGTTGCACCGATGAAGGACATCCCTGCGACGTCAAAGGATGGGTCCACCATGCCAGCGTCAATGCCTTCCGTGAGGAAGCGACGGATGGAATCACGGCCTTCTTGTTTGTAATCGATGGTGCGTTCGTTGACGTACATTCCAACGAAGGCCTCGTTGGTGTCGTCGTCGATGCCTCGTCCCCACGCCTTGGCAAATTCCAACGCCGCTTCAGGTGAGCGGATGGCATGCTCAATGGACATCTTGGTGTACAGGGTGATGTCTTTCATGACTTGTTCACCAAGGTCACGACGAACAACGTTGCCGCCGAGGGGCATGGGCCAGCCGCCTGTGCGTTCGTTCCACCAAACGCCGAGATCGATGATGACGTTGAGATCGTGGTCTTTGTAGGTCAGTTGACCTTCGTGGATGATGAGTCCTGAGACGTACTTTCCCTCAAGGACACCTGGCATGATTTCATCGAACGGTACGACCTCAATGGGAACGTCACCCCAAGCCAAGCGGAGCCCGAGGTACGCACTGGTCTTGAGGCCTGGAACCGCAATAGGAGCGGAGCGCGCGTCTTCTTCGGTGACGCCGGGCTTGGCGATGATCATCGGCCCGTATCCTTCCCCCATCGATGCGCCGCAGTTCATCAGCGCGTATCGATCGGCGATGTCAGGGAAGGCGTGGATGGACACAGCGGAGACTTCCAATTCGCTGTTCATGGCCCTGTGGTTCAGGGTCTCGATGTCCTGAAGTTCGTGAACGAAGACGTAGCCCGGGGTCGGGAAAGCGCCGGTCGTCAAGGCATGGAACATGAACGCGTCATCAGGGTCAGGAGAGTGACCAATTCGGACGATTTTCTCGCCGGCCTCGTTTGTTGGAAGGTCTGCGCTCATGGATGGGGGTCCGACCCGCCCTTCAAGAAGCCACCTCTCACGCCATCGGTGCGACGGCTTCCCACGCCCAACGCGGTCGCGCTTCGAGTTCACAAGCCCGTTCCAAAAATGCCTGAAGACCAAGGTGGTCGGTGGGCGAGAGGCGGTTGAACACTTCGCCGAAATAGCGGTCCAACCGGTCCATGGAAAGTCCCGTGTGGTCGTGTGCCCGCCGGAGAACAGCTTCGCGCGCAGAAGGAATGGATTCGAAGGCGACCAAACGGTCCAGCAAAGCCTCGTGTGCCGCAGCCACGAGGTCTTTGGGCGTGTCTGCACGTGCCACGAAGACGCCGAAGACCATCGGGTAACCGGTTCGCTCCACCCAAGCCTGACTGAGGTCCAGTTGAACCAAGGATGGGTGCAGAGCAGCGCCGTCCAAAGCACGGTCACCAATGACCAATGCTCCGTCAGCAACCGAAAGCATTCCGTCGAGATCTGGGCCCATTTGCGTGTACGTCACGTCCAATCCTCGTTCCTTGACCAACCAACGGAGGAGGGCCACGGAGGATGCGGAATCGGTTGGAACGGCAACGGTTCGCATGTTCTCGAGCGGTTCATTTCCAAACAAGAGCACGCTGCCGACTTCTCCAGCGGAACTGATGCCCACGTCGGGAACCAAGACCAGTTCCTCATGATGCCGAGCATAATCGGCCGCAGGGATGGGGGCCAGTACACAATCCCGCCGAAGGACGTGGCCGGTCAGCCATGCCGGAGGTGCTGCCAGCACCGACCATGACGGGTCCAACCCCGTGAACAGCGGATCGCAATTGATGAAAGCGACCCGGCCGATGGTTCTGGTCCATGTTGCAGTCATGGGAACACCTCAGTCCGCGGCCATCGTCAACCCACGGCGTTGCGGCACAGGCGGGGGGACAAAACGAGTGAAGGAGGTGTAATCCGAATTGCGCTCCCAAGGCTCGGCTCCAGCATCTTCGATGAGCCTCGCCATTCGACGCTTGTCGGCGTCGAGGGGAGCCGTTGACCCTGCCAAGTGCATGATGGATTCCTTGTGCACCGTCCCGTCGATGTCATCGGCGCCGAAGCGCAGGGCAAGTTCACCAAGACCGTCACCGACGTTCATTCGGTATGCCTTGATGTGAGGAATGCTGTCGAGCATCAGACGGGAGACGGCGATGGTTCGAAGCACTTCCGCACCGGTGGCCAATTGTGCTTCGGGTAAGCGTGTGTCGTCAGGAAGGAAGGGATACGGAACAAAGCACTGGAATCCGCCGGTGGCGTCCGCGACGTCGCGAAGCCTGAGCATGTGGACGACCCGCTGTTCCAACGTTTCCACCGTGCCAAACAACATCGTGCAGTTGCTGACATGTCCGAGTTCGTGCACCGTCGCGTGGATGTCGAGGTATTCCTGGCTGCTCTCCTTGCCGTTGCAGATGATGGCCCTCACATCGTCGTCGAGGATTTCAGCCCCGCCACCGGGGAGTTGATCCAAGCCTGCATCGAAGAGGCGTTGGAGCGTGTCACGAACCGACAAATTCGATTGTTGAGCAAGGTGTTTGACCTCCACCGCGGTCAAGGCTTTGATCGACACATGGGGGTAGGCCGCTTTCGCTCCGGAAAACATCGCCTCGTAGGTGGTCACGTCCCAATCAGGGTGCAAGCCACCGACGGAGTGCACCTCCGTTACATGGTCGGCATACCGCCCCAAGTCCTCGACGTAGGCTTCTGTGCTGAACGCATAGGCGTCGTCCTGGCGCTTAGAACGACGGAAAGCGCAGAAGCGGCAAGCAAGGGCGCAGACGTTGGTGGGATTGATGTGCACGTTATGGTTGAAGAACGCACGGTTTCCAAAGCGAGCTTCCTTGGCCAAGTGAGCCAGGCGACCAAGTTCTGGAAGGTCTGCATGGTGGTACATCAGCAACCCGTGTTCCAAGCCAAGACGACCGCCTTCCAGCAGGGTGTTCACGACTGGAGACAGTGCGTCGCTCCACGTTTCATTGGTAAGGGAGGCATGGAAGGTTTCGGCCCACGCCGGGCTGGCCCCAGCCGAGCGGTGTTCCGCACGGACGGCCCCCATGCGATTTTCTCTGGCCGGGAACCTTTCAAGGTGATGTTCCGACCGTATCCGCTTTGGTCAAGGCCAATCGCATGATCTTCCTGAATTCGTCCATGACCAAGACGGTGGACGCCACGAGGATCACCACGAACCAATCTTGTGATTCCAAGGTGGTTGTTTTCAACAGGTCACCGATCACCACGTCTCCAAAGGGGAGGCCAACGTCTGCGCCTTGGACGAAGATGAGCAACAGCCCCATCGAAATCAGTGTGGCGTAATTGATCGCTCGGTTTGAGAACACGCCAAGATCAAACACGATGGAGCGTTCACCTGAACGACAGTTCAGCACGTTGAACAACTGGTAGACGATAAACACGGAGAAGGCCATGGTGCGTGATTGCCGTAATTCTTGATCCCACGCCTCGTACAGTGGTCCCTCTCCGGCCTCCTCTTGTTCGAGGCATGACGCCACGTCAAAGTCAGCACCCATGCCCTGGCATGGCCCTGTGATCACCTCGCCGCCAGCAAGTCCGAACACGATCATCGTCCCTGTGACCATGACGACTCCAAGGAACAGAATCAGGCTGATGTCCTGGGCGTTCGGCAACGGTTCACTCACCGGTCGTGGAGGACGGTCCATGACCTCTCCATGCCGTTTCTCCATGCCCAAGGCGACCGCAGGCGGCCCGTCCATGAGGATGTTGATCACCAGAATTTGAGTGGCCGTCAGCGGCAATTCCCACCCCAGCACCAAGGTGCTGACGAACAAGAGCAGGACCGCTGCAACGTTCGTGGAAATTTGGTAACGTACGAAGTTCCTGATGTTGGAGTAGATCTTCCGACCTTCTTCGACGGCCTGAACGATGTTGGCAAAGTTGTCGTCTTGAAGGATCATGTCTGCGGCGTCCTTGGCCACGTCAGTGCCCGCAATGCCCATCGCCACACCGATGTTTGCTTGAGCCAGTGCAGGCGCGTCGTTGACGCCGTCACCGGTCATCGCCACCACGTGACCCTTCTCTTGTAGGGCGGTGACGATCCGCATCTTGTCCATCGGCGTGACGCGTGAGTAGATGCTTGCACCTTCAGCTCGATGCTTGAGTTCGTCGTCGTCCATGTCCCGAAGTTCACGGCCGCTGATCGACGCTCCGTCATCGCAACCGAGGTCGTGGGCGATGGCCTCCGCGGTGGCTTGTTGATCACCCGTGATCATCTTGACGTCAATCCCGGCCCGATGGCAGCGTGCGATGGCATCCGCGACCTCGGCTCGTGGCGGATCGATGATGCCGACGGAACCGAGAAGCACCAAGTCGTGTTCAAGCGACACGTCTGGATCAAGGACTTCATCATCCCCGAGTTTTCGAGCGGCAAAGGTGATCACACGCATGGCGCGATCTGCAAGTGTGCCAACGCGGGCTCGGTAGTCAAGGGCTTCCTGTGCATCCATCGTCGTCGTGTCGCTCCCTTGGAACCGGTGGGAACAAAGCGGAAGCAGAGATGATGTTGCGCCCTTGACGAAGAGCCATCGCTCACCTTCGTATTCGTGGACGGTTGACATGCGCTTCCGGACGCTGTCGAACACCTGCTCATGCAGGCGGGGATGGAGGGAAGCGAACTTCGTGACATCACCGTTGATCTTCCATCCCGCCACGGCACATGCAGCGTCCGTCGGGTCACCAATGGCCGTCCAAAGCCCGTCGTCCTCTTGGACCACGGCGTTGTGCGACAACGAAAGTCCAGCAACAAGAAGGCGGAAAGGTTTGTCGCGTTGCAACGCAGCCATCGCCTCTTCATCGAGGGCATCAGACCCGCGCTTCAACGAACCTGTGGGCTTGTATCCCTCTCCGCCCACTTCAAAGCTCTCATGAAACGTTGCAAGTGCCTTGACGGTCATTTGATTCGTGGTCAGGGTACCCGTCTTGTCCGAACAGATGACCGTTGTCGAACCCAAGGTTTCGACGGCTTTCATTTGGCGGATGATGGCACGGTGCCGGGCCATGTTCCGCATGCCCAATGAGAGCGTGATGATGAGGATGATGGGGAGACCTTCAGGCACGATGGCCACAAAGATGGCAATGGCCACGATGAATTGGTCAATGACCACGGAGAACAAGTCCCCTTGCCCGTCGATGATCGCCTTCCCAAGTTCGACGCCGACAACGACAACGGCCACGACGAGGGCAATGAAACCGAGGAATCGACCGAGGGATTCCAACTTCAATTCCAAGGGTGTTTTCGGTGGTTCAGCCTCTTGGATGTCGGTGGCGATCATGCCCAATTGCGTCTGCATGCCGATGCTGACGACCATGCCATGACCACGGCCCGTGGCCACCGTGGTGCCCATGTAGGCCATGTTGTCACGGTCCGCGAGAAGCAAGTCTTCTGCGAGTGGTTCCGCTCCCTTTTTTCGTGGAATGGATTCGCCGGTCAGGGCGGATTCATCGACGGTAAACTGCATCACGCTGGTCAGCCGAACGTCTGCAGGGACCTTCTGTCCTTCTTCGAGGCGAACGACATCACCAGGCAGGAGCATGTCGGTTGGTATCTCTATGTCCCTTCCCTCACGAACCACGACGCATTGGCTGATGGCGCTGGATTTGAGACGCTCAACGGCTTCCTCCGCCTTGCCTTCTTGCCAGTATCCGAACGCGGCGTTGCCGGTCAGCACGATGAAGATGAAGATGGCATCACCGGGCTTATCCGGGTGGATAGCGAGGGCGATCAGCGCTGCACCGATGAGGAGGAAATTCAGTGGATCGTTGTACTGATTGAGAAACCGCAACCATGCAGGTTCCTTGGCTTTGGACGTGAGGCGATTGAACCCATGCCGCTCGCGGAGGTCAAAGACTTGGGAGTCACCGAGGCCATCGGGACCCGATTCCAACTGTTCAGAAACGCGTTCGGTTTCCAAGGCATGCCAAGGAATACCTTCTCCCCTTTGGAGATGGTCCGTGGGACCCATGTTTCCCTACGACGAAATGGTCCATCCATGAAGGTGATGGTCCGAGACCACCTCCGATGCTTTGACGGTGAACGGACGATTCGGGGTGTCGTGAGCGCCACGGAGGACCCCTTCATTCCCCCCGACGTGACCATCCCTGAGTTGACCGTTCGTGCGGTCGGAGTGGGCATCGTTCTCGGCGTCCTCATGACGGCAGCAAACGCATACTTGGGGCTCTATGCAGGGATGACGGTTTCCGCCAGCATCCCCGCCGCCGTGA
The DNA here is from genome assembly GCA_013330925.1 of Candidatus Poseidoniaceae archaeon. GTDB lineage: Archaea > Thermoplasmatota > Poseidoniia > Poseidoniales > Poseidoniaceae > MGIIa-L3 > MGIIa-L3 sp11892u. The sequence continues at coordinate 11,566 of DUHJ01000195.1, forward strand.
TGTCGATGATCATCCTTCGGTTGATGTTCAACGACGTGACCATCCTCGAGAACAACAGCGTCCAAACCATGGCCAGCGCCGGAGAAAGCTTGGCCGCGGGTGTCATCTTCACTGTGCCTGCCTTCCTTGTCGTTGGCCTCTGGACCGACATCAATTGGGGCATCACCTTGGCCATCGCCTTGTTGGGTGGGTGGCTCGGGACCATGTTCACCATCGCCCTCAGGCGCTTGTTCATCGTCGAAGAAGCCCTGCCCTACCCGGAGGGTGTTGCCTGCCGCGAAGTCTTGGTCGCCGGTGAAGAGGGCGGTGATGGGATGGTCGCGATTCTGTACGCCCTCGGCATTGGGGCCCTGTACGGTTTCGTGGTGAAGGTCACGGCCTCCGTTCACCATGCCGTTGAAGGCGCCATCAATTTCCTCGGCACCCGACTCTATGCGGGTGCTGATCTGTCCGTCGCGCTGTTCTCGGTCGGTTTCATCGTCGGCCTGCGGATTGCTTCGTTCATCTTCCTGGGTGGTGTGATCGGGTTCGGCATCCTCACGCCCGTGTACGGTCTCATCAATGGATGGCCGGAAGGTGACCTCGCAGCGGGTTTCACCTCCATTTTCCTCAGCCAAATCCGCTACATCGGGGTCGGCGCAATGGTGGTGGGAGGTGTCCACACCCTTTGGACGATGAGGACCACCATCATCGAAGGCCTCTCTGGGGCGTTCAAGGCAGGTGACGGCGAAGCCGAACGTTTGTTGCGCACGGAACAAGACATTCCCCTGCGCTATGTTGCCATGGCGGTTGGTGTCTTGGTCATCCTGACCTTCTTGTTTTACTGGCAGACGACCGGTTCATTGGTGCTCGCGCTTGCAGGGGCCCTTTTCCTCGCCTTGGTGGCGTTCTTCTTCAGCGCGGTTGCCGGGTATATTGCCGGTGTGGTTGGTTCCTCCAATTCCCCGGTGTCAGGCATGACGATCGCCACGCTGCTGTTCACCGTGTTGTTGGTCTGGGTGGTCGGTGATCTCATCCTCAACTTGGCCACCGAGGAGCTCATCCTTGCGACCCTGCTCATCGCAGCTGTGGTCGCTTCTTCGAGCGCCATTGCAGGAGACGTGATGCAGGACCTGAAGACAGGAAACATGGTCGGTGCAACGCCGTGGAGGCAACAGACCGCAGAAGTGGTCGGTGTGACGGTCGGAGCTTTGGTCATTGGACCGGTGCTGAGTTTGCTCCACAACGCCTTCAGAATTTCCGCCACGGCTTGCCTCGCCGACCCGCTCCCGGGCGATCCCACCTGCTCCAGGGCTTTGTTTGCTCCACAAGCAGAGTTGATCGGGGCCATCGCACAGGGTGCCTTTGGTGGTTCGATCAACATCCAAATGGTCATGCTTGGGGTCCTCTTTGCCCTCGCCCTCATCCGGCTGAAAATGCCGGTCATGTCGGTCGCCATTGGCCTCTATTTGCCGCTCAAGCTCTCGGTCCCTATCATGCTCGGTGGCTTGATTGCAGCCACGATGGGGGGTGTCATCGTCCGCCGCATTGACGGGGATATGGAAGGGGAGCCGTCGGTCGAAGCCAAGAATGCCGTGGACACCATGCAAGCACGTGGCGTGCTCATTGGCGCCGGATACATCGCGGGAGAATCCCTCCTCGGCGTGCTGTTGGCCGTCATGATCGTGCTTGACGTCGACTTGTCCGCCATGCTTGGCATCACGGCGTTGGGGGACCTTGCCTCGCTCTTGTTCTTCCTGTGGTTCGTGGGCGTCTTTGTTGCGCTCGTGTCGCAAACCATGCCACGAGGAATCACACCGGGCATGGTGGTCGCTGTGATCGTCGGGTCTGTGCAGCGCACGCTTCAACGCATGATTCCAAGCGTGTTGCGCCCTGACGAGTCCTGACGTGGAATGTGAAAGGATGAAAGGCCCACCTCAAGGGTTCGCCGGCGATGACCGCCGACATCGATGCACTCGAAGAGCAAGCCCGACGTTGTCGAGTTGAAATCGTCAAGATGGTTCACCGTGCCCAAGCGGGTCATCCCGGTGGTTCACTGTCGGAAATCGACCTCTTGGTCGGACTGTACGGAAGCGTCCTGAACGTGCGACCCGACGAACCGGACTGGGAAGACAGGGACCGATTCGTGCTCTCGAAGGGCCACGCGTCCCCAGGCATGTACGCCGTGCTTGCAGAGCATGGATTCATCCAGCATGAAGACCTGAAATCGTACCGCGTCAAAGGTGGCGTCTGCCAAGGGCACGTCGACATGAAGTGGTGCCCAGGCGTCGATTTTTCAGCAGGCTCCCTCGGCATGGGCCTCTCCTTTGGCCTCGGTTGCGCCCTTGCGGCCAGGCTCGACGGTTCCGACCGAAATGCATGGGTCATGCTTGGCGACGGTGAAGTGCAAGAAGGCAGCGTCTGGGAAGCGGTCATGGCCGCAAAGCACCACAACGTTGGCAACCTGAAGGCGATCGTTGACGTCAACCGCATCCAAAACGACGACTTCTGCATCGAGCAAATGGAGTTGCATGACTTGGAAGCGACCTGGGCATCTTTCGGTTGGGAAGTGTTCAGCGTTGACGGCCATGACATGAGTGCGGTCGTCGGGGCCTTGATGGCTGTTGCAGCCCACTCTGAAGGTCCCGCTGTGTTGCTCGCTCAAACCGTCAAGGGCAAGGGCGTCTCCTACATGGAAGACAACCCCTCCTTCCACGGAGCTGCGCCGAACGACGAGCAATTTGCTCAAGCCATGGTCGAACTCGGGGAGGTGGCGGCATGACGCGCATGGCGGCCACACGTGACGGCTATGGTGCCGCATTGATGGAACTCGCAAGCAACGGCAAGGTCGTCGTGCTCGAGGCCGACCTTGGCAAGTCGACCAAGTCGCAATTGTTCAGGAAAGCGCACCCGGAACGGACCATCTCGTGCGGGATCGGCGAGCAAAACATGCTCCTCACGGCAGCGGGATTGGCATCCTCTGGATACATCCCCTTCGCCAGCACCTTCGCCATTTTCACCGAACGTGCGTTTGAACAAATGCGCAACGGTGTTGCCCGACCAAACCTTGCCGTGCATCTGTGCGGTTCGCACGGTGGTACGCACACAGGGACCGACGGTTCCTCCGCACAGTCCATCGAGGACTTGGCCATCTACAGAACGCTACCCAACGTGACCGTGCTGCATCCAGCCGACGACGTGTCGACCAAACTCCTCACGAAGCAATTGGCCGCACACAACGGCCCGTCCTACACACGCACGGCGCGGAACAAAACGCCCGTGCTGTACGATGGCCGTGAGAACGAAGTGGCCATCGGCAAAGGCATCGTTCACGGCAGCGGAGAGGACGTGACCATCGTGGCGTGTGGCGTGATGGTTTCGCGCTCCATCGATGCAGCCGAGCTTCTTCGAGAAGAGGGCATCAACGCGACCGTCGTGGACATGCACACCCTGAAGCCGCTCGACACCGAATTGCTGGATCGCCTCTCGGCCAAGAGTGGATGCATGGTGACCGCCGAGGACCACTCCATCATCGGAGGCCTAGGTGGCGCCGTCGCTGAACATCTGGTTTCCAGCCAACCGGTCCCCTTGGAGCGCGTCGGTGTGAACGACAGGTTTGGGGAATCGGCCCAAGCCGAGGAAATGTTGGAGATGATGGGACTCACGGCCAGCAATGTTGCAGAAGCGGCAAAGCGCGCGATGTCCCGGAAGTGAAAACCCCCCAAGATTCAAGGAACGTCCTCAGACGCTCGTCATCATGGAATTCTTCCTGGACACGGCTGACGTCGATGAGATTCGTGAAATCGCTGCTTGGGGCATCCTCGACGGCGTGACGACCAACCCCTCGCTCATCAAGAAGAGCGGTCGCGACTTCAGGGAAGTCGTTCGCGAAATTGCGGGCATTTGCTCTGGACCGATTTCGGCCGAAGTGACCGCGATGGACACCGCAGGCATGGTGGAGCAAGGCAGGGCCCTGAAGGCAGACCTACCTGACAACGTCATCATCAAGATTCCTTGCACGCCTGAAGGCCTTGCGGCCACTAAGATCCTGACCAAGGACGGCATCGACACCAACGTGACGCTCATCTTTTCCGCATCTCAGGCCTTGATGGCCGCGAAGGCAGGCGCCACGTACGTTTCACCCTTCATTGGACGAATTGATGACACGGGTCATGACGGCATGGAATTGATCGCCGAGATCATGAACACCTGGGCCAACTACGACCTCGACACCAAAGTCCTGGCAGCGTCCGTGCGCCATCCAACCCACGTGCTTCAGTGCATCCAACTTGGAGCGCACACCGCCACGATGCCCGCCAAGACCTTCCGACAACTCATGAGTCACCCGTTGACCGACCGCGGTTTGGAAGGGTTCATGCGTGACTGGGCTGAGGTCGAGGCCCAAGGCAAGGCCTGATTTTGCGAGGGAGCCTTCATCAAGGAGGCATTCGACGCCAAGCCGGTGACCGCATGAGCCTACCGGATGACCAACTTCGCCGTCTCCTTGACGGGGAGATTGATGCCGGCGAACTTGCGGGTGACCGCGTCATGGCCAGCATCGCCGACCGGGTGTTTGGGGTCAAGGTAGATCCTGCGGTCCGACCCGTCAAGCCCAGGGAAGCCGACGGAATCGGTCAGAGCCCCATTGCGTCGAGCATGGGTGAACCAGACATGCTGGTTGAGATCATTCCCGGCGGCGTGACCCCACTCCCTGCCCCCCTTGAAGCACCACCGGGTGGAGTTGTTCCTCCCTTGGAAACACCTGCTGCCATCAAGCGCAGGCGCAAGGGCTTGATCCTCCTTGGAGTCCTCGGCATGGCCACCGCACTGTACAACGTGTTCATGGGTTTGGGCGAATTCATCCCCACCTGCGACCCGAGCGTGCACGTCTCCTGCGGTCAAGCCCTCAAACTGAACTGGTACGACGCATACCGCACGTCGGAGCACATCGCCTGGGGCGAGACCGGCGTGTGGGGAATCCCCGACATGGTCGCCACCGGCGCGAGTGCGTTGCTGATGCTCTTCGGTTTCAAGAAGCGTTGACGCCGTCATCTTGATGGCTCGGCGCGCAGGGCCTCGTCCATGGGCAAGAAGGTGGCCAAGGCCAACCGAGGCATTCCGTCGAAGTCCGAAGCGTTCACTGAATGGTACCCGTTCATCGTTGAAGCGGCCGAGTTGGTCGACAAGCGCTATCCGATCAAAGGCATGGACGTCTGGAGGCCGTACGGCTGGAAGACCATGCGCCTCATCGACGCCCTGACGCACGGGGAAATGGAGCGTACGAACCACGAAGAGGTCAATTTTCCGCTCCTCATTCCAGAGGTGTTGTTGGAAAAAGAAAACGCGCTTGTCGCCCGCCTGAAGCGAGCCAGGGAAGAAGGGGTCGACCCTGACGAGCTCCGCGACGAAGAAGAGGAAGCCGGATTCAAGAAGGAAGTCTACTGGGTCCGACACGCCGGTGAAAATGAATTGGATGTACCGATGTTCCTTCGTCCAACGTCCGAGACCGCGATGTACACCATGTTCCCGCTGTGGATTCGCTCCCATGCCGATCTCCCGCTCAAGGTGTACCAAACCGTGAACACCTTCCGCTACGAAACCAAACAGACACGTTCCTTCATTCGTGTTCGAGAAATCCACTTCTTCGAAGCCCACACTGCTCACGTTGACGAGGACGACGCCACGGCGCAAATCGAACAAGACCTCGACATCGTGGACCGCTTGATGCACAAACTCTGCTTGCCGGTGCTGAAGGCCAAGCGTCCCGTTTGGGACACCTTCCCTGGAGCATGGTACACCATCGGCATCGACGCCATCATGCCCAATGGGCGAACCTTGCAGGTTGCATCCTGCCACCACTACCGGGACCAGTGGGCCAAAGCCTTCGACATCACGTACGAAACGAAGGATGCAACGCAGGCTCACGTTCACCAGACCACTTACGGCATGTCCGAACGTCTCCTGGGCGCCGTGGTCGGCATGCACGGTGACGATTCTGGTTTGATCATGCCACCCGCCATTGCCCCCATCCAGGTGGTGATTTGCCCGCTCGTGCGAAAGAACGCGACCGTGGACACCGTCGCAGTCGCGCATGACGTCGCAGAGCGACTCCGTGATGCCGGTTTGCGGGTGAAAGTGGACGACCGAGACCTGCACCCCGGTCAGAAGTACTACGATTGGGAAATCAAGGGCGTTCCGCTCCGCCTCGAGGTCGGCCCCCGCGACGTGGAGCAAGGCAGCGTCTTTGCCGCACGTCGAACCGGTGGAAAATCCCCGATTCCGATGGATGAACTCGAAAGCGGTGTCCGCTCGACCCTCGATGAGATCGCAGAAGAGTTGCGAACACGCGCCCATGCCCACGTCGATGAAATCGTTCAACCCCTGCCTGCCTGGACCGAAGGCGGGTTGGCCACGCCGGTCGAAGAAGGCCGGATCTACGAATTGGCGTTCGACGGCAGTGACGCTGACGCAGAACGCCTTGAGCGAGCCACTGGGCTCGGGTTCCTTGGCGACGCCACGGAGCCTTATCCCGAACCTCGCCCGTGCCATGCCACAGGTTCGCCCACCACACGCCGGGTTCTGCTGTCAAGGTCATATTGACGGCGCCGATTGTCAGCCAAGGCTTACATGAGGACAATGCTTGCAACGCCCATGAAAGAGCTGCAAGCCTTTGCGCTGGCTTTTGTCCTCATTTCAGGACTCGTCCTTGGAATCACCGAACCATGGGACAATGCAACACCACAAGGGAGCACCAGCGCTGACGAGGACGGAACCAGTGGAGAAACTTCAGCGCCCGAGGATGGAATGAGCGAAAGAGCCGATGCTGCTGCACAACCTTCGGAACCGGCAACAGCACCCCGATCTGAGCAGTGCTTGGACAGTCACAATTCCTTAGCCATGCACATTCACCCGAGGGTTGAATTGGTCATTGATGGCCAGAGCATCGCTGTCCCGGATGACCTTGGTATCGACACCTCAGCATGCGTTCAAGCCATGCACCTTCTCCACACGCACGACGCAACCGGCAAACTTCACATCGAAGGGTACGAGACCTTCTCTCCGACCGCCCAACTCATTTTCGAGGTCTGGAACATCAGTTTCCCAGAAGATGACACGTTGCAGCCATTGTTCGACGAGCCGGCCAGGGTGAGTATCACGGTCAACGGTGTGGCCACCGAGGCTGCTTGGGACGACATCGAGCTCAAGGACGGTGAAACCTTGCGCATCGAGCACACACCCTGAATCAGACATACGGCAAGGACCTGGGCTGAAACGTCAGGTGTTCGGTGGTGTCAGAACGGCAGGGAATCCCCATCGAGGTCCATTTCGCCCTCTTTCATCATCTTCCGCATCTGCTTGTTGAGACGACGGTTTCCACCCATTCCCTTCATCATCTTCCTCGAACGGTTCCACTGACCGATCAACTCCCGCAC
>DUHJ01000083.1 GCA_013330925.1 Candidatus Poseidoniaceae archaeon
GAGGGCCGTCATTTCGGGGAAGGCGAGCGGCACCACCAGAAGCACGCAGGCCGCAAGCACGGCAAGGCTCCGGGTGGGTGCATCGGGGGTCAATTTTCCCGCGAGGCCGAGCATGGCGTTGAGGATCACCGCCACGGCCGCCACGGCCAAGCCATGCAGGAGGGCGAGGTCCAGTTTTGCAAACGATGTCATGCCCACGGCCAGGGCGGTCATCAGCAAGGCGGAGGGCAGGATGAAACAGCCCCATGCGACGAGCCCTCCAAGCCAACCGCGCTGCAAGACGCCGATGGCGAAGCACGTCTGAGACGAAGACGGTCCTGGCAAGGATTGGCACAACGCAATGAGGTCGGCGAAGGTGGTGTCGTCCATCCATGCTTCTTCTTCGACGAAGCGCTCACGGAAATGCGCCAAATGGGCGACAGGTCCGCCAAAGGCGATGCAACCCAAGCCGAGGAATTGACGGGCAAGTTGGCGCAGAGTCGGCGCCGCTTGCATGGAGGTGGGAAGTCTTCCACGGTTTTTCGTCTGTCTATGGTCACGCACTCATGTTGAGCGGTCCGGGAGGTTCGATGACGCCCTCCATCGTTCCTTCGAGTTCACGTCGCGTCTGGTCAGGATCGATCCACAGCACGGCGAGGATGACCAAGGTCTGCAAGGCCGCGCCGATGAGGAAGAGCGTGGGGTAATCGAAGCGCTCGGCGAGCGGCCCAGTGAGTTGGTAACCGATGATGGCGGAGAGGTTCATCATCGCCATGTAGCCGGTGAATTGGGTGCCGCCCACTTCGCCCCATGTGACCTTCATCATCAGCGAATAGATGTTGATCATCACCACCGACCAACCGAAATTCTTCAGCGACCACACGCCAACCATCCAGACGGTGCTGCCCCAGAGGTTGCCTGAAACGCCCCACAGGGCCGTCACGAAGGCCGTGCCCAGTGCGGCGTAGATGATGATTTTCTTGCCGCCAAAGCGTCGCCCGAGCTGGCCACCGACGAGGTAGCCGAGCACCGTCAGGGCGAGGATCCAGCCGCCGTTGGTGGCGTTGAATCCGGCTTCCGTCCAGCCCAACTCGCGCACGAAGAGCAGCGGCAACACCGGGATGAGCAGGAAGTGCAGGGACACGGTGAGGCTCAGCACGATGCTGAGGTAGGCCGAGCGCAGGCTGAGCGCGGTGCGGATCTTGGCGAAGATGTCCGCGAAGTTCTGGTTGGAGGCTTCAAGAAGTTCTTCTTGCGAGGCTTCCTTTGGCTTCGCATCCCATGGGAAACGCCGTTCTCCAGGGCGTTCAGTCATCAACAGCGGCGCGATCATTAATCCGGCCAAGATTGGAATTTGGAGCAGAATCGCGCCTTTCAGGCCGGTGAAGACGATGATGGTCCCAAGGCCTGCGCCACCGATGGCACCGCCCACCGTCTTGGAGGTGAACATGTACGAGTTGACCTTCTCGACCTCATGGGGCTGCAGCACGTCCACGGCGAGGGCGTCGGTGCTGACGTCCTGAAGCGACGTGAAGATGTTGTAGACGAGGAACATGAAGGCGATGGTGCGGACGTTGTTCGTTGGGTCGGGCACGAAGAGCATCGCACCGAGCATGAGCATCATTCCGGTCTGGGCGAGCAGGATCCACGGCCGTCGCCGCCCATAGGCCGGAATTTGGTAGCGGTCGATGACCGGGCCCCAGAGGAACTTGACCGACCAAGGCAGGGTACCGAGGGTGAGCAGCAGCGCCAATTCGCTTGCACCGACGCCGCGCGCAGCCAGGAAGGTCACGAAGGTGACCGTGATGAAGCCCCACGGGATGCCTTGAGCGACGTACAGGGCGCAGAGCGTGATGACGCGGGCCCGGTAACTGTCGGTCATGGTGACGCCTTCAGACGTGGACTCGCCCTCGAGCTCTTCCTCCTCTTCTTCGAGCACGAAGCGGAGCTGGAACCTGTCTTGGTGGCGGGTGACGAAAGCCACCAAGGCCACCATGGCGACGAAGACAGGAGCGAAGATCACGCTTGGAATTGCGCCGGTGCCGACCGTCAACGCGCTGCTGCCTTCGTCGTCCACACCTGCGGGCGTGACGGTCAAGTCGATGACGAGCAGGCTGGCCACGGTGGTGACCTCTTCGCCGTCGTCGCTGTGGCTGCATAGGGCGCTGTTGTGGGCCTGTGCGTCCACCAGCACGGTCAGGTCGAAGGCACCACGGGCCTCGTCGCCGAAGACAAAGCGGTCCAGCACCTCTTGTTCGGAGAGGTTGGTGGCGACGCCTGCGTCGAGGATGGCCTGGTCGTGCCAGGTGAGGTTGACCTCATGCCCGCCGAAGCCGCTGTCGGAGGCTTCGAGGATCCACGCACCCTTGGTGGCGGTGCCTGACACGATGTCCGGCACGTTGGTTTCTAGTCCGGTGCACAGGCCTCCCGGCGTTTCATCGTCGGTCGGGTAACTCATGGCGAGCACGAGGCCCACGACATGACCACCGGCGTCCTCGATCTGCTGGTCGAGTTCGCCGTCTGTCACGGACCAGGTCACGGATTCATCGTCAGCATAGAACGCAGTTTTGGTTTCGAGTTCAACCGTGGTCCACGTGGCCTCGACCTCGTACGTTCCGACCCCCCCAAGCGTCTCTTCGGACGTGCTGAGGCAACCGGGGAGCATCAACAGAAGCATCATGAGGACAGCAACGTGGAACCGCACCCTCATGGTCGAGCCTCTGTGCATCTGGATTCAAACTTGCCGTGTCGGTACCTGAGGTGGTAAGGCTACATAATAACACACGGAATGTTATTCACTGATGGTGCTGATGCAGTGCCATGAACCCCCGAGCGAACGCGCTGGTGGCCGCCCTGCTGCTTTGCCTTGCGACCCTCCCGATGACCGCCAGTGCCCAAGTTGATTCCATCCAAAACGACTTCGCGTACGGCGTTGAGTACGACTGGTCCAACCTTGACGAGGACATCGATTCCCTTACCGGAATCAACCTCAACGAGATCCTCTCACGAACCATGCTGGCCGCCAGCGACGCAGGTCTGAACCTGACCGTGGCGCAACTCTCGACCGGTTCAAGCAACATCTTCGTCGAATCCGCCGAAGACCGCACGCCCACGACCATCGACCTTGATGGCGACGTGCACGACGTGTGGATGCGCATGACCGACGTGACCATCCGTCATGCCGTGCTCTTCGATTCGGCCCTCATCACCGAGTGGATGGACGCCTCAGGCGACGACCCTGCGGGCTTCGACGGTTACCTGAGCGTGGACTCGGAGAACGCCGTCGCCGTGGACGTCAACATGGTCGAGTACCTCGACGACGACTACAACCTCTACGGCGTGGACATGGACTTCTCTTTGGCTTCCGAAGTCTCGGTGGAGTACATGATGGACGTTGGCGTTGAAGGTGGCGGCGAGGACTTCGGCTTCGCGGTGACCTTCGGAACCGCCTTCGACTTCGACGTTCCTTCGTCCAGCGCAGAGTGGCGCTTGGGCCATGAGACGCCGGTCTTGTCGGCGCTCTCGACCTACGAATCTGTTCACGCTGACTGCACCGATGACGCCTACATCACCACCAGCGGCACGGAGGCTGACATCGGCATCGAGTGCGGCATGATGGACGGCGACTACACGGTCTCCACTGGATTCAGCGTTGACTTGGCCGACGTTCCAACCGAGAACTTTGGTCTCGATTCTGGATTGCTTGACCTGTCCATCTCAGACCAAATCAGCACAAGCGGTTCGTTCGAAACCGACATGCAAGACGCCATCGGCGACGGCGATGACTCCGATGACGAATCAGAAGGCGTTGGCTTCGGCGGCGATGCCGATGCCAGCATCATCATCGAGGAAGGCGGCAGCGCAGTGGACGTCGTGTCCTGCAATTGTGGTACGGCCAACCCCATCATGTTCCTGATGCTCGCCACGATGCTCGCCGAAATCGGTGAGGCCTTCGCCGAAGACGCGGCCGAGGAACTGGGCGGCACCTTCGAAGATGAACTCAGCGAGGCCATTGAGGAGATCAGCGAGGAATTCGGTGGTGACGATGGTGACGATGGTGATGACGGCATGGACGATCAACCGTTCTACTGCGACAACGGTGGTGTCATTGCGTCCTACGACTCCTGGAGGATCGGGGACGGCGTGGACGATTGTGGCGACTGGTCCGATGAGACACCCAACGAGACCTACTTTGTGTGCAACGATTGGGGGCAGGGTCACGAAGGCATTCCGCGGGATGCTGTGAACGACGGGAGCGAGGATTGCTCCGACTCCTCGGATGAAGGCGTCCTATGGATGGATTACGTCAGCGTTGGCGTCGGTACCTTCTACGCATGTGCGGACGGTGTAGGCGAAGTCTCGGAATGGAGCCTTGAGAACGGTTGGGACGATTGTGACGACGGTTCTGACGAACTTCCCGACGCTGAAGGTGCGCTCGAACGCGTGACCATCGCTTCGGTAAACGCTGGTGGATTCAATGAGCAAGACGTCAACGACGACGACACGGACGACCACTGCTACGTGGCCGAAGTGACCGTGACCGGTGACGACGGTTCCTCCTCCAACTATTTGCTGAAGGGCACAGGATGGGGCTTTGAAGGGACTGACATTGGAAACGTCGACGACCTCACCTACCGTGCTTATTCGGTCACCGGAACCGTTCACCAATATGGCGTGCCGACCTCGGGTTGCTACGGTGCCTCGGTGGCTGAGATTCAGTCGACGGGCCTGGTGGCGTCCAGCCCAACGATCGAAAGCGATGGGGCTGTGAAGCGTCTCATCAGCCACGGAAGCATGTGGACCGATGACGACTGGCTTCAAGTCAGCGTTTCGTTTGATGCCGCATGGCAGGATGCAGACGACTACACCCTTGAGTTCGTGTTGCTGGATGAGATGGGCAACGTCGAGGCCGCAAGCCAGATGAGCATCGCGCCAACAAGCGACGACAGTGTTTGGAGTCTACAAGATTCAATGTACCTCGCTGACGATTTGGATGCCGGTGAGTACTGCGGGACCTTCGAACTCGTTGATGCGCAAGGCGTGACCGTGGACACCTACGAAAGCGAAGACTGCATGACCGTTGAGGAGATGCCAGAGTTCCTCCAAGAACTGCAGACCATCGGCGAAGCCTTTGGTGAGTCCACCTTCCAATCGACCTTGGAGGCCTTTGGTGAGAACCTTGAGGACCGCCTCGGTAGCATCACCGAGGACATCGCCTACACCGACGCCAACTTCGCCATGCTGTGGAGCCCAACGCACCACACGGTCGTCGGCGTCGCCCTCGTGGTGTCGGACAACATGGACACGTGGTACACCCTCGTCGGGCCTGAAGTCGTCGAGATGTACGACGATGAGATCAATTACTCGCCCTCCACGCCACCTGCGACCATTGGCCTGACCTACTACATTGGCAGCGCCGCTGAGGAGGCGGCCGAGGTCGTCGAGGACGCCCAGTCGGTGGACGACATCGCGGACACCTCGGCGCACGCTGAGGGCATGGGTGACCTCGCTCAGGTGCTCGAAGACGCGGGCGTTGACCCCGCGGACGTGGGCATCGATGAAGAGGACACGCAGACCGACGGCAGCTCGGACGACGGTTCATCCGACGACGAGCCACCGGCCACCGCGGAGGAACTGATCGAAGACGGCGGCTTTGGCCTGCCTTCGATCTCCGGCCTCGCCACCGTTGCGGTGCTGGCCCTGGCCGGCATCGTTGCCGCCCAGCGCAACCGAGATGAGGAATGAGCAAGACCTCGCCCCTCATGCGTGAGGGTGCATTGAGTCGCCTTGGCTCCCTGCGCCGTCACCCTGCGGTGGCGTTCGCACGGGCCAGCCTCGTGGTGCTGATCGCGCTGAACGCGGCGGTCTCGGTCTGGCTCATCGCGGAATTTGAGGGCCAATACACCGAGGGACCACCATCGCCGGCCCGATTCTACGCTTTGGCGGGGGTCGACGGCGAATACACGATGATCGACGTCAGCATCGAAAACAGCACGCGTTTGCTGGTGTACCAACTCATCCGTGACGACGTGGGTCCAGAAGATGACGTGGGTGGAGGCGCTGGAGGTGGCGATGACGGCTCCTCAGACGCACCAACATCCTCCGAACAAGATTCAGTCAACCGGTTGGACCGGGCCAGAACGTGGATTCAGGTCACCGTTGGCCTCCTGATCTTGTTGGAGGTGCTGGTCACCTTCGTGGGCATCAGCGGTTGGTTCCGGGCCGCAGGCTTCCTTGCGGTCCTCGTGGCCTTCCTCGTGGTGCTTCCCCTCGCCTTCATCGGCGACAACCCCAACTTTGCCGACCCCGGCTCCACGCCAAATTCTGCACCCGAGGAGGCCGGGCAGGCCGAAGACGACGATCAGGGCGCCTTTGTTCACGAGGAAACGGACTTCGGAATTGGGCTGCGGTACGGCGGCTTCGAGGTGTCCATGATGTATGCAGGCTACGACCTTGGCTTGGTCGAGGAGGACAACCGCTCAAGCGTGCGTGAAACGCCGCCTGAGCCGGGCACGAAGGACGCGGCTTCGTACGTCAAGTTCGATTCCACGCTGTCCCTTCGGTTCGGACCTTCCGTCGTGCTCATCTTGGCGCTCCCCGTCTTCTGGTTGCTCGCGCCCTCCGGGCGCAAACGTGATGCTACCCTTGACGAGTCCGAGTGACCGTTTACGCCTGTTTCCTGCCCACCGCGATTCCTGCAAGGGAGATCATCGCCAAGGTGGCGAACACTTTGGGTTCTCGACGGTTGCTCCATCCACTCGGGACAGAAGAAGCGTTGCTCAACTGAGGTCTGCGAGTTTGAGCTTCTTGACCGGCGAAGCGATGCCGAGGTCTTCAGGGAAGTGCATGGAGGCCTCAGGAATCGGGATGGGAACCATCTCGTTGCCGATCAGCGCCACGCGGCTCGGTCGGCTTTCGGACAAGATGCGCATGTCGACCTGTGGCGCAAGGGACTCGGAGAAGGCCAGGATGTCCTCGTGGGAGGGCATGTTGTCGATGCTCAGGTGCTCGCGGCTGTGGCCGACGTACACGTAACCCTTGGCTTCGATCCAATCCGGGTCGGCGCGGCGGTCGAGTGCAGCGAATTCGCGGATGTGGTTTTCGCTCATGTTGACGCCCTTCATCAGCGTGTGACGGCAGACGATGCGGGTGTCGAGCGAAGGGAGCAGATCGATGGTCTTCTCGAATTGCTCCCACGCACCGCTGTTCCACTTTGGCCGGCAGACGTCGTCGAAGATCTGC
>DUHJ01000087.1 GCA_013330925.1 Candidatus Poseidoniaceae archaeon
TCCTCCAGCATGTCGTCCCGGTCTTCATCGACGAGCACCTCGCTGGGCACGGGTTCCAACTCGTCGGAGCCGTCGGCGTGCTCATCATCGTCCATGCCACCACGGTGATTCACCGACCACTTGAAATCCTCGGCCGGGGATGTTCGTTCGTGAACGATGGGCTGAAAGGGGAGGCCGCGCCGCCGGGGCGCATGGACCTCCGGCTTGCCGTGCTGTCCAGGGGGCCACGGCTCTACAGCACCCGGCGTTTGGTTGAGGAAGCGCAAGACCGTGGCCTCGACGTCGACATCATCGACCCCTTGACGTGCTCCCTGTTCGTCGATGAGGGCCGTGTTGAAGTGCTCGTCAACGGCCAACCTTTCGAGCATGAAGCCGTCATTCCGCGCATCGGCCACTCCATTACTGAACACGGTACGGCGCTCTTGCGCCACTTGGATCAACTGGGCGTGTGGTCGTCCAACAGCGCTGCAGGCATCCTTCAGAGCAGGGACAAGCTCCGAGCCAGCCAAATCCTGGCCCGAAATCGAATTCCAATCCCTCGGACGATGAACGTCCGAGACGTCCGAGACGTGAACCATGCGATCGAGGCCGTGGGCGGACTTCCCGTGGTGGTCAAGGTGACCAAAGGGACGCAAGGTCAGGGCGTCTTCCTCCGCCATACCGTGTACGAAGCAAAGAGCCTCGTCCAAGGCTTGCTCCACGCTCGCCGGGACGTATTGATCCAGGAATACGTGACCGAAAGCCACGGCCGAGACGTGCGCGTCATCGTTGTCGGGGACGAGGTCGTGGCGGCAATGCGTCGCCGAGCCCGCGGACGCGAATTCCGTTCAAACTTCCACCTCAACGGAACCGTGGAGTCCGTGGACCTTCCCGAAGAATTCGCGGACGTGGCCCGACGCGCAGCCCGCGTGCTCGGCCTCAACGTCGCTGGCGTCGATTTGCTTGAGGGCAACGACGGCCCTATGGTGCTCGAAGTCAACTCCAGCCCTGGTTTGCAAGGCATCGAGATGGCCAGCGGTGTGAACGTGGCGGGAGCCGTTGTGGACCATGCCATCCGCGAGGCGGGATTCGGCGACATCGAGATCGACGGCCTCTTGCGCATGCTTCCTGACGAAGGCGTCGTGACCCTCCAAGTTCGACGTCACCCCGGCTTGATCGGCCGCAGCCTCGAGGACGTGTTCCACGGCGACATCGAAACCTTCGCCATCGCTCGGAACTCACACATGATTTGGAATCCTGAACCTGACACACGCCTTCGTTTCGACGATTTGGTCCTCTGCACAGGCCCCCGCACGAGCCTTCGCAGTGCTGTGCGCGCAGCGGTCGAACGCTGCTCGGACGACGTGCCCGACGGTGGGTTCGATCCAGGGCCCGATGAAGCCGCCGTCTGAGGCCGAACGTTCAAGGCCAACCCCCCGGATGGCCCACCGCCTTCGGGCATGGGATGCACGCTGCTTCGGCGGCAGGCGGTGACGCCAAATGGACGCGGGACCTTCACGAACACGACGGGCGCTTCGACCCAGTCAGCGTCGTCTTGACGAAGGTCGTGAGGTCGATTTGCCTCCACGCCTCCAGCACCTTGCAGGCTTGCCGTGGTTGGATTGCTACCTTCAGCAACTTCGCACGGAAGGAAAGTCTGAGAACACGAGGAAGACCTACCTGACGTCCATCCGACCCATGCTCAACACCTTGCTCCCCGGCGAAGACGTCCTCCATGACGTGGACCTGCTCTCCGTCGGTGAAGTGGCCGAACGGGTTGAGCCCCTCAACGGCCGGCTGGACCGTTGGGTGCACAGCCTGTCCGACCTGAAACCGTCTTCCTTCAACACCAAATTGGCCGCAGCACGTCACCTTCTGAACTGGCTCGGTCACCGATGGCCAGAACATTTAGTACGGGCCAGAACCGGGCGGCGGTTGCCGCGGACGTTGACGCGAAGGGAACTCAGCGACGTGCTTGAGGCCGCCCGATGGTACGAGGACCCCCTGGCGCGGGTGGTCGTGACCATGATGCTCGACACCGGACTTCGGGTCAGCGAAGTCTGCGACCTCGACCTCGATGCGCTGGACCTCGACGATCAATCCGCCATGGTTCGTTCGGGCAAGGGAGACAAGGATCGTCTCGTGCTGTTCACGGAGCGCACCTTGCGCGAACTCGATTTGTGGCTTCAGCAACGTTCCGTTCGTACCGAGGAAACCCTTGGCCCAGTGCTGGTCAACCGACGAGGAGCTCGCTTGACGCCGCGCGGGGTTCAACGCCTGATGGAGGACCTGTCCGTTGCGGCTGGGCTGCCCCGCGGCCGCCTCACGCCGCACGTCCTGAGGCACAATTTCGCCACAGGCCTGCTCGAACGTGGAGCCGATTTGGTCAGCATCCAACGCCTCCTTGGTCACGCCAGCATCGCCACGACGCGCGTCTACTTGGAAATCGGAGACCAGACCCTGAGGGAGGTCTATCACCGGGCTCAGGCCGCCCGAGCCGCCATGCCCACCGGTGGTGATGAGAAGCCGCTTGAGGACGTCACCCCCACCGCCAGCACCGCTGGATTGGACGCGGTGTGATCAATTCCCTGCGCCGCGCTTCCTCTTGTGGACGCGCTCAGGACCAACCCAGGACCGCGACGGTGCGACCTGTTGACCCACGTGGTTGGGAAGCGGGCAGAACTTGCCCGCCCTGCAACGGGAACAATTCTCCTTCGACGGAACCTCGACCGCCTTTCGAAGACGGCCGTACTTTCGTCGAGGCATACGTGCCCTTTGACGGAAGGGTGCTAAGTGGTTCCGTCACTTCTTCCTCGAGGCGAGGATGTCTTTGAGGGAGGGTGTCTTCAGCGTCTTCCCCTTGCGGCCTTCTTCCTTGGCGGAAAGCACCTTCCGGTCGGTGCGACCGGCGGTTTTCACGACCTTCTTCACGGATTGCTTGACGGCGGCTTTGGCCGCGGCTTTCGTGGCCTGCTTGGCGGTTTTCGCGGCGGTTTCTGCCACCTTCTTCGAGGCGCCCTTCGCTGCCTTGCTGGCCTTGCTCCCAGCATCCTGAGCCATGCCTTTGAGGATGCGTGCTGCGGTAGGAGCGCTGATGCCTGCGGCGGTCAAACCGTCACGACCTGCCTTGCGAATCTTCGCAATCGTGGTCAAGCCCGCGTCCTTCAATTTCTTCGCTGTGGCTGCACCCACGCCGGGGAGT
>DUHJ01000141.1 GCA_013330925.1 Candidatus Poseidoniaceae archaeon
TGCTTGAACGGCAGGCCACGGCAGGCGTCATGGTGACGGCGAGCCACAACCCTGTGGAAGATTCCGGACTGAAGGTCTTCGACGAGGCAGGGAGAAAATCCACGCCCTCGTTGGAGGTCCTGCTCACCCGAACCATGCTTGATCTCGCACAAGAGGACCATGACCTCCTGCACCTTTCGAACGAAGATGCCGCTTCGTTGGCGCCATTGGTCCAGCCGCATCAGGTCCACGCGGCGTGGCTGGACGTACGAATGCGCGATTTGTCCGCCATGTTTCCCGAGACAGCGGGCGCGCTGCTTCACGAATCAAACGCGCCACTCTTGCTTGACCTCAGCCGAGGTTCTGCCATCGAATGGTTCCCGGCATGGCTCGAGGCCAACGGCCTCAACGTGGACGAGGTCAGCCATGCCGCCACCGCCCTGAACCGTGGTTGCGGCGCCGGCGAACTGTCCCCCGGCCGCCGTTGGACGTGGTCGGAGGCCTCAGGGGAAGATCACCTGCTGTTGCGGCGTGTCCGTCCTGCGCCTGAAGGGACCTTGCTCGCAGCCGCCCTTGACGGGGACGGGGACCGCTGCTTGTTGCTCGTGGCGGAGGCCGACGGACCTGCGGTGGTGGACGGTGATGCGATGGCCCTTCGTTTGCTTGAGGCCGCGGCAACCGACCGCACCTGGACGGTCGCCGCGTCCATCGAGTCCGATTTGGCGTTGAGCAGCCGGGCAGCGGCGATGCCACACGTGTGCGAGGTGATGGAGACGGCCGTGGGTGACCGATGGCTCTCCGTGGCCCTTGCTTTGGCCAGCACCTTGCCGCTGCCTGCCGTGGTCGGCGTCGAGGACTCTGGCCATCTTGTCCTTCCTTCACGTGATCGGGAGGGGTGGTCGCTCGTCGGAGACGGTGCGGCCAGCCTCGTCGCCGTGCTTCTTGCAGGCCTTGGTCGTAAGGGGGCCGTCCGTCAAGCCGGTGGATGGAAACGCCGTACGTCCATCGCCCCTTCAGACCGCTCCCGTTGGACCGGAGGCGGCCCGCTCGCAGAAGCCGTCCTCACCGCCGTTCAAGCGACCCTCCCAGAAGCGATGGACGTCCGTTCCGGCGGTCTGGAGGCCGAACCAAACTTGCTCCTCGTCCAAGGACGGCTCGGTGAAGCGAGGTTCAGCCTTGGCGTACGAAACAGCGGAACCCAAGCCAAAACCAGCCTCAGCGCACGCACCGACGACCCAGCCCTTGCACCGCGGTTGGAGGCTTTGCTTGACGCGGTTGACGCAACGCTGCGTCCTGCGTTGACCCCGTCGTGATCAATCGACGGCGATCGCGTCTGCGTCCCGCTGGGTCAGCCACGTCACCGCGGATAGCAACAGCACGGTGATGACGAGCATCACAAGGACGGTGTTTGCGGAGGCACCGGCGATCAACGCCATGCCAAAGCCCGTCCATGCTCCAAGCAGGTCGGCCAGACCGATGACGCGCCACGAACGACGCAAAACGAGGATGCCGATGATCCACGACCAACCGCTGAGGACGAGCAACGCGACCACGGCACCGGTCAGCCCAAAGCCGCTCCAAGCGGCCGGAATCAGCAGGACATGCCCGCCTTGAAGCGCTGCAGCCATCCACAAAGGACGCTCGTCAAAGACCGTCCACGCGGCCACGAGCAGCGACAGACCGCCGACGAAGAGGGCTGCGGGAATCAGGCCGGGGAGGGAAACACCGAGGCTGGGATCCAGCCAGTGCACAAGGGCCGCCCATGCAAGAGGGAGGGTCACAGCGGTCAACAACGGCACGGCCGGTTGACGCCAAATGACGCCTCGGCGGAAACCGAGGCAAAGGGCGAGGATTCCTGCGGGACCAAAGGACAAGGGCACCGCCAGCAGGGCGGAAAGGGCACGGCCACCTGCGCCCCGCTGGTCGGGCAGGTCGCGCTGTCGACGCACGCCTTCGACCCACTCATGAAGCAAAATCAAGCCAATCAGGGCGGCTTCGAGCACCAGCATGGGCAGGATCCAATCGACGGTTTCGCCCGAGAATGGGTCGACGTTCAGCGGAATTGGGACTTCGCCGCCAACGAAGAGGGTCACGATGCGGCCGGCCACCAAGGTCCACAGCAAAGCGTCAGCAAAGGCAGGGAGGCGCAAGCCCAGCTGGTCCCGGCCCAGCACGTGCATTGAGGCCACCAACAAGGCCCCGAGCACAAAGGCCAGCAGATGCAGCTGATCGCCGAGGACCACGACGAATCCACCGACGCGACCGGTGATTTCCACCAACACCAATCCAGCGAGGCCGAGGGCCACGGGGGCGTCGATGCCCAACACCTGCGGGAGCGGCATGCTCAGGCGGTCTGCACTCCATCGAGCAAGCCCAATGAAGGCGGTGACGAGCAAGGCCGTAGCGGCCAAGGCCAGCGCATGGTTCCCGCCCAACCAAGCCCAAACGGCTCCGCTGAGTGACGTGGCACCGATGAACGCCATCAGCACCGTCGGCTGGTGCTCAAGGCCGTCGAGGCTCTCCTCGGAGGGCTGCGCCTTGGGGCGACGGGCGGTGGCCCGCTCGGCCGTCCTTCGGAGGGCTGCGGGGTCCGCGACGTCCAACGCGGTGCCATCTGTGGTGTTGTCCAACCGGTGCATTGTGGCCCCGTCAGCATGCCCCAGGCGGCGGACGAACGCGTCTCTCCTCGCTTCGATCGCTGCGTGCTCTGAACGCCTTTGCTCGATGCGAGCCGTGGTTTGCAAGGCGCTTCGCATCTCGCCTTGAACGCTCAACCAAGCGCCGGTTCCGACGAACATCAGGCCGAGGGCGCCCTGAAGCCAGAGCAATTCTGCTTCGAGGCTGACCAGCAGCATGGCCACCAAAAGGCCGAGGGCGCACAGCACGTTTGTGATCAAGCGACCGCTCAGGACTTCGCGACGACCGAACATGCCGAGCGACACGGCGACCACGACGCCAAGGGCAGCGGCGTCGTTGGACAAGGTCAGGCCGTCCACCGACCCGACGAGGGGTTGCAGCCAACGGACGAGGGCCAGCAGCATCAGGAAACCAAGCAGCAAGGCGTGAAGACCGCCTTCGTCCACGTCCATGCCAGCAAGTTCGTCAAGGTCCTCGACGCGGGCACGCCTGCGGGCAGCGTCCACGATCAGAAGACCGACGGAACAGAGCAGTGCAAAACCGACCACTGAGGCGTGACCGAGGTTCCAGACCACCATGAGGGAGGCCACTCCGGTCAGGGTCAAGGTGCGACGTGGATGATGACGGCGCCCTCCGAGAAAGGCCACAACAGCCTCAATGAGCATCGGGCAGATCAAGAGCAACAAGCCCAGTTCGAGGGGCAAGCCTTCGCCGAGCAGCGACACGAGGACGGTGAGCACGGCCAAGGCTGCGCCTGCGCTCCAGAGGTCAAGGCTCCCTGCATCTCGAATGCGAGCGCTCAACTCGGTGCCTCCGGTGAAGTTTCGTCCAAGGTTAACGCCGGTGTCACCCAATCGGAGGTTGACCGTGTAGGTGACAAACATGGAGCCACCGAGGAAGGCGGTCAACAGGGAGCTGCTGAGTTCGGTGGTCACGATGTCGCTGGACAGCAATCGATCGTCGAAATCTCCGACGAAGAGCATCGCCCACACCCACGGGCTCAGCACCGCGGTTCCGGCCAGGGATGGAGCATCGCGGCGAAGCGCCAGCCAAGCTAGGCCACCCCACACGACCAGCACCCCGGCGACGAGCAAAGGTTGGCCGGTGTCCTCCGCGCCCGAGGGCACGAGCAGGGTGAGCAAGACGACCAAAGCGATGGAACCCATCCAGAGGACGTGGTCGGAGACGCTGGCTTCGTGCCGCAACACGACCACCGCGATGCAGGCCACCATCAGACCGGCATGGAGGGCGTACACGGACAGGCCACCGACCTCCACGCTCAAGGCCGCGAGCGGAACGACGCTCAAGGTAAGCAGGGAGGGGATCCACAGCACCCACGGCTGAAGCGAGGTCCACGCCACGCCACGTACGGCAAGGTACGAACCTGAGAAGGCGGTGAGGAGCAGCGCCACTTGCGCCAAAGCATAGCCCACGTCCTCACGGTTTGCGGCCACGGAGAGGGTGGCTCCGATCATGCCGAGCCCGACGGAAACCGCCCAAAGCCCTGGACGGCCCAAGCCTACGGCCTGCAAAGCCGCGGAAAACCAGTTTTCATGTTCAGCGAAACGGGTCGCCATCACGGCGTTCATGCCGGTGATGGTGGCCATCAGCAGGAAGGTCAAGACGTCGTCTTCGAGCGGCACCAGGTGCAAGCCAAGGACCACCCAATCGTTCGAAAGGGCGTGCACACCGACCCACAGGTAGGAAGCCGCGATGCCGAGGCTTGCAAGGTTCCCTGTCCCTCGAAGCAGCGCCATGCCGTGCAACACCATGGTCCCAAACGCGATCATCACCACCACGCCAAGTTCGCCGTACAGCCCACCGGCGGCACTGCCGACCAAGAGAAGGATGAGGGTGGCCTGGGCCGCGATGGCGTCGTCGTCATGGCGTTGAGCAAGCGCCACGTTCAGGCCCACCAAGAGCAGGAGCGCGGCCCCAAGGCCCAGGCCTGAGTCCGGCAGGGCATCGAACCAGCCCCAGTGATGCGCATCCAGAGCAAAACCGTAGAGGATTTTCATCGAGATGATCACCCAGGTCACGCCGAGCAAACGCATCGAGGGACGCGGAATCCACCGCTCGCCAAGCCAGAGGCCCAAGCCACCGAGCACAAGCAATCCAGGCGCGGCGATGCTTGGAGGCAGAGCGGTGCCGACGTAGGCCGCCAGGGCAGAATAGGCCACGACCATCGCCACAAGCAAACCTTGCCCGAGGCGACGTTCGCCGTCGACGGCGAGTCCTGTGACCACGTCGTCCGTGGGTCCATCGCTCGACGTGTGTTCACCGAAAGGAGAGGCGATTTCGCCGATGGCGGCATCAATTTCTGTGGCTTCCGTCGCTTCCTCTTCCTCCGATTTTGGCGCTTGTTCCACGTTCAGAACAAAACCGGAGAGGTCCAAGCCTCCACCGCGCTGGAAGGCCCGCTCCCGGAGGAGGTCGTCCTCCTGCGGTTCATCCATGATTCTCCTTCGAAGTCAGGGACTTCAAGGCTCGGGACGGTCGGACGGCCCGGTGCAAAAAGCTGGCCTCGGAAGACGTCTTGAGACGGTGTTGCTGGACACACCGGCCCGGGCGGACCGCAAGTGCCTAAGAGGGCCGGTTGAACCGCGGCTCATGCCCGCCACCTATGGCAGCATCAGCGGTGACCTCAGTCAGCACGGCCTTTCGCCTCAAGGCGAGGTCCACTGGAACCTTGAGGCGCCGCAGCTCATCGAACTGGCCGTCAAGCGTGGCGAAGGCGTCTTCTCGGCTCACAAGGCGTTGGTGACCGAAACCGGCGAGCGA
This sequence comes from Candidatus Poseidoniaceae archaeon, assembly GCA_013330925.1. Classification (GTDB taxonomy): domain Archaea; phylum Thermoplasmatota; class Poseidoniia; order Poseidoniales; family Poseidoniaceae; genus MGIIa-L3; species MGIIa-L3 sp11892u. The sequence continues at coordinate 5,398 of DUHJ01000141.1, forward strand.
ACCGGCCGTTCTCCCAACGACAAATTCATCGTTGACGAAACGAGCACCACGGACGACATCAACTGGGGAGACGTCAACGTTTCAACCGACCTTGCAACCTTCACCGCGCTCCGGGCCAAAGTGGTCGATTACCTCCAGGCACGCGACGCCCTCTTCGTCCAAGACCTGTACTGTGGCGCAGAGGTCACCGAAGCCCTCCCCATTCGCGTGATCACGCACAACGCATGGCACAGCGCCTTTGCTCGCAACATGTTCGTGCGACCCGACGAGGCTCGCTTGGGGGCTCACGAGCCCCAGTTCACCGTTCTCCACGCCCCTCACTTCGAAGCCGTCCCAGACGTCGACGGCGTGAACTCGCATGTCTTCGTCATCGTCAACTATGCCGCAAAGGAAGTCATCATCGGGGGAAGCCGCTACGCCGGTGAAATCAAGAAATCCATTTTTTCCGTCATGAACCTCATTCTGCCAAAGAAGGGCATTCTTCCCATGCACTGCTCGGCGAACACAAACGGGGAGAACACGGCCATTTTCTTCGGCCTCTCCGGCACGGGGAAAACCACCCTCTCCGCCGACCCAAAGCGTGCGCTGGTCGGTGACGACGAGCACGGGTGGGGCGCAAACGGTGTGTTCAACTTCGAAGGAGGCTGCTATGCCAAGCTCATCGACCTGTCCGAGGAAGACGAACCCGCCATCTTCGGCACCACCCGACGCTTTGGAACGGTGTTGGAAAACATCGTCCTCGACGAGGATGGAGTCCCCGACTTCGAGGACACGAGCAAGACGCAGAACACGCGCGGCTCTTACCCGATCGAATTCATCGACAACCGAACGCCCGATTCCAAGGGCGGCCACCCACAGAACGTCATTTTCCTCACCTGCGACGCCTTTGGCGTGTTGCCCCCCATCTCACGCCTGACGCCCGAACAGGCCGCCTACCACTTCATCTCCGGATACACCGCCAAGGTCGCCGGTACCGAAGTGGGCGTCAAGGAACCGCAAGCGACCTTCTCGGCGTGCTTCGGTGAACCCTTCATGCCCATGCACCCCGGCGTGTATGCCGACTTGCTCTCGTCGAAGATGGCCGAGCACGGTGCCACGGCTTGGCTCATCAACACCGGCTGGTCTGGCGGCGCGTACGGTGAAGGAAACCGGATGAAGATCCGTTACACCCGCGCCATGCTCAACGCCGCCCTCGACGGTGACCTCGACGACGTGGAATACGTCATCGACGGTCGCTTTGGCTTCGAGGTCCCGACCTCCTGCCCAGGTGTGCCTGCCGACGTCCTGCAACCACGTGGGACCTGGACGGACGGTGACGCATACGACGCGACCGCGGACCGGCTTGCAAGGATGTTCAACGAGAACTTCGCCCGCTACGCCGAAGGCGTCAGTGACGAGGTCAACGGGGCGGCTCCTTCGCCCGTGGCCTGAGACCGGAAGGCTTGATACAAACAAGCGTGCCAATATCGTGCATGGACCCCATGGGCACGCCTTTGGGTCGGCTCTCTTCCATCTGTTGGAGGATGGGATACGTCGCCGACACCGACCCCTCCCGGCTCGGTATCCCAACGTTCCCATTCAGACAGGAGGAAGAAAGCCTCCTGATCAGCATCGCTGGCTACACCTACGAGGCATATGCCATTGGAGACTCCGAAGAAATCGTCATCCTGCGAATGGTTTTGCCTGTGCACCCTGTCGTCCGAAAGGTGTTCATGAACATCGAAGAAGACCTCGCAGAACGGTTGTCCTTCGAGTTCTTTGCCAACGCCATTGACGGCTCAGAACGCACAGGGTTCCTTCCCGAACCGGCCGTTGCCACAACGGTGGACGCCGCCGATGCGCTTGTCGTTCGACAGAAGTTGCTCTTGCCCCATGCCGACCACGTGGTCATGCAGCGGGTCATGGACGCCATCCAGGAACTCCTTTCGCGTTACAAATACCTCGAACGGGAACTGTTCAGGGCCTTCATGGCCGCCTGTGGACATCTTCCGGATGAAGATGAGGACGAGGAAGATGAAAGCGGCGGTGACGGAGGCGACGGTTCCGGCTTCGATGGTTTGAACGATTTCGAGCCAGGCTGGCAACACCGTCTAACCTGAGGCGTCAGAGCAGCGCGGCCAGATCCAGTCCACCGGTCATCATGCGGGTGAGCAGGAGCAACACGCCACCAAGCAACACCGCTCGCACGGGCACCGGCATGTCCTCGCCGTCCTTGACGGTGTACAACAGCAGGCCTGCTGCAACCGCCATTTGACCGACGGTGGCAAAGAACAGCGAGAAGGCCCCGTACACGGCTTGCCGACGGTCGTACTTGTCCAGTGCTTCAGCAAAATCTTCCAAGTCGTCCGCGTCTGTACCGAAATCACCCACCGCGGGAGGATCGGCCAAATTTGCAAAGAGCAAGAGCACGGCCGTGAACAGCAGCAAACCAAATCCGGCCATCACGATCATGTGCGTCAACGGAGGCCATTCCCGAGGTTCTTTGACGACAGGAACCGGCACCTGCATGACCGTGGCGGCCTGTGCGGGCATCATGCCCGCCTGCATCATGACCTGTTGGCCGCCCAAATTTGTGGTCGTCGGCTGAGCGGGTACGACTCCCGCGGCCTGTTGGGGAATCACCGCTTGCGCTGCAGCCACGGCTGGCGCAACCGGGGCCGCCACCGCTTGAGGCGTCGAGACCGGGACGGCGGGAAGCATGGTTTCTGCTGGGGGAGGGGGCGTTGGCAAGGCTCCCGTCTGCACCGGTGGACCGGGCATCGGGGGGGCAACCACCGGTGCTGGAGCCGTGTCAAACTCGTCCCATGGATCGTCGTCAGGGGGCGGAAGGGGGGCAGGCGGTGGCATCATCTGAACGCCATCGACTCAGATGTCCTATCATCCTTGCTCGCTGTTCACTCGCCT
>DUHJ01000143.1 GCA_013330925.1 Candidatus Poseidoniaceae archaeon
CTTGAGGCGATCCTCGAATCGGTCACGGACCCGCAAGAGCAGCGCGAGGAAGGGAAGGCGGCTGGCCCCTCGGAGACCGCCAACTTGGAACTCGAAGCCAGCGCCCTCACCGTCGTGACCACGTGCATGGACATTCGGAGAAACGAAAATGTCCTTATCGTATGCGATCCCACGACGGCAGAAATCGGTGCAGCCTTGCATGAGGCGGCGATGACCCGCTCAGATCGTGTGTTGCTCATGCTCATGCCGAAGGGCCGCCATCATGGGCAAGAGCCACCGACTCCAGTGGCGACCTTGATGCGACAACAGCAAGTCGTCATCGCTCCCACGAGGTACTCGCTGACCCACACCCGCGCGGTCCGGACGGCGTTGTCGGACGGCGCGCGCATCGCCACGATGCCGGGCATGACGGCGGAGATGTTCCAAGGCGGTGGGATGTCCGCCGACTTTTCTTTGGTGAAACAACGCATCGCTCGACTGCCCAGCAGGCTGCGACGACGACGCATCGTCAACGTCCGCTCTGAAGCCGGTACGGAATTGACGTTCGAAGTCGCATGGCGCGAATGGAACTTTGACGACAACGGGATTTGCAATCGGCCGAAGATGCTGATGAATCTCCCCGCAGGAAAGGTGTTCATCATGCCACGAGAAGGCACCATGAACGGACGGTTGGTCCTCAACGGAAGTTGGGAAGGCACGCTCATCGAAGAGCCGGTGACCTTGGAGATCGAGCAAGGCGTCATCGCTTCGATCACCGGCGGCGAGATGGCCTCCAGAATCCGAAAGGGGTTCCAAGATGCGGTGGAACCGCTTCGACCGAAAGACCAGGATGGAGCCAGCACCATCGCCGAGTTCGGGTTCGGCATGAACCCCGCAGCAACCCTCACCGGCAGCGTGCTCGAAGACGAAAAATGCCTTGGCACGTGCTACTTCATGTTCGGGGACAACACGGCCGGTGGCGGCACGAATCGCGTCGGATTCACCCTTTCAGGTGTGATGAGGGACCCTTCGGTCTGGTTGGACGGTGAACCGCTGCTCGAGCAGGGCGTGTTCGTCGAAGAATGATCAGTACGGCATCGCAGGATTACGCGATCCGCATACCGGGCAAAACCGCCACTGACCGTCAATGCCGACGCCGCATCCGGGGCAGCGGAGACCGGAAGGGATCGTCGGTGGGACGTTGTGCATCGGTTGAGGCTGGACCCAACCTTGTTGCTGAGGTTGCCCCCACCCTTGTTGCGGCTGTTGGCCCCAACCGGGCTGTTGCTGACCGAGGGTGTTGCGCTGTTGCTGAGGCCATCCGCCACCGACGTGCGATCGGGCTTGGGGCTGAGGCATGGGGCGGGGCTGCGGTTGAGACGCAACCGCTTGGGGTTGGGCGGTGGGGGCGGTGTTCGGCTGCCCGACCGGAGCGCGGACTGGAGCCACCCGGACCGGCCTGGGGAGCGCAGATGCGACCTCTGCGGCTTGGCTGCCCACGAATTCTTCCATGGTGACTTGACCGTCACCGTCCACGTCGGCCGCGGCATGCAAGCGCGCTGCCTCTTCCAAATCGGTGCCTGTGGCCTCGGCAAGTTCCTCCACGCTCAGGCCACCAGACTCATCCTCGTCTGCGGCGATGAAGCGTTCCTCATCGCTGACGGGCTCCTCCACAGGTTCAGGTTCTGGGGGGGGAGGTGCCATCATTGAGCCAAATGCACCGGCAAAAGCGTCAGCAGCGGCCGCGTCCTTGCGGCGGTCGTCCAGGTTGGCCACCGCAGGCTCTGGAGCAGGAGGCGCATTCGCAGGGGCAGTGGGCAAGGGAACGTGCCCCCCGTCGCCCGGGAGTGAAGCGGGTGGTTCCGAAGGAGCCACGGAGGTGGAGGGAAGAGGGACATCAGGGGCGGGGGGTTTTGCAGGCGCCTCCACACGGGGGACTTCAGGGGACGGAGTCGACGGCCGAAGTTCCAATTCCGTGGCGCTTGCACCGCCACCGGCCAGGGATTGAACGGGGAGGATTTGGCCGGCCACGTCGAGCGACGCGTCCAAATCCATCGCCACTTGGACCAGCTTGCCTTCGTTGGAGAACACCGATGCGAGATGGCCTTCCAATCCGCGGAGGTAGCCGCGGACTTCTGCCTCGCCTCCGGTTTCGTTGGCGACGGCGAAGAGGCGCATCAAACGCATGGGATCGCACAGACGCTCGAGCGCCTCGAGCGGGGCCCCTGAAACCGTCACCCCACCGGGACCTTGCTTGCCCTCGGAATCTTCCTGCCCCAAGAACGACCGGAGCGGATCGGGCATGGACATGAGGCCCAAATGACCGGCCACGAGGTAGTACAACTCACCGCCTTCACAGGCCATGCGCGCCCCGGCTTCCATGAAATCGAAATCGCCCGGTTGCAAAACAAGGTCGGAGAGTTGTCGGAAAAAGGCCACAAAAGCGTCTTCTCGGCTCATCGCCAGCATCGCATGAAGACCGTCAGACGATGAGGTCGCACCGAAATATTCGGCGGCCTCGTCGACATCAATGCCCTGCTCGCTCACGTGACCCACCTGCAACCCGCCTTCAGGGCTCCCTTCTTCAATCCCTGCCCGACCTTCCGGCTGAAGCAAGGTCCAAGATGGCACGCGATTGTTCTGCAGACCATCCCGTGGACTGCAGTTGCATCAGGATGGTGCGCTCGACACCGCCCCCACCCAATTCGTCGACGACCCAACTCACGGCCGCGTTCCTGTCGGCCGTTTGCGAGTCCTCGAACATGGACAAATCCACGTTGACCTTGGCGCGGCGGCGTGTCGGTCCACCCGAAGCGCCGTCGTCCTCTGCGGCCGCATTTGGTTCGATGCGACGACGGCCTGCCTTCTTTGGCGCGGCGGGTTCGCTGACGGGTTTCTTGGCGGCGACCGCGGGCTTCGAGCGTTGAGGCTGCGACTTTGGTGGACCTCCTGCACTCGGCGCCTTTCGTCCGGGAGGACCACCACCGGGTGGTCCTTTGCGGCCCGGAGGGCCACCGCCGGGCGGCCCGCTTGCAGCAACCGGGGCTCGTGCCTTTGGCATGGGCTTGGTTTCCCGAACGGCGGGCTCTCGCCTTCGTGCAGGGGTACGCACCGGCTCGTCGTCGTCTTCGTCGTCGAACCACTCGTCGTCTTCGTCATCGTCGTCATCGTCAGAAGAACGGAGCACACGGCGGACAACGATCAGGAGCAACAGCAAACCGAAGAGGCCACCAACGCCACCTCCAACCACGACCATCAACGGTTGACCGAAGAGTTCGATGCCCTCGGTGTCGTCACCTTGGCCCACGGCAGGACAGCCATCTGCAAATCCATCGTCGCCCAAGGGCACGGTTGGGCACTGGTCAAACTCGTCGTTGACGCCGTCGCCGTCGGTGTCCCGTTGAATCGGAGCACAGCCGTTGGCGTCCACGCGGTTGCGGTCACCGAGGGCTGTGCCTGGACACAGGTCTGGGTTGGTGCCCGTGGCGTTGTCACCAAGACCGTCTTGATCGTCGTCCAACCATTGGCTGGGGTCCTCAGGGAAGGGCTCGTCCACGTAACCGTCGCCGTCGTCTGGGCAACCGAAGTGATCGAGGTTGTTGGCCAAGGAACGGACCGAGGTCCCGGCCTCCAACGGGCAGGCATCGGCTTGGAATCCATCCGGTTCATCGCCGTATCCATCGCCATCGGTGTCGTTCCATTGCGTGGATTCCAACGGGAAAGCGTCACCGGTTTGATTGACGCGCAAGCCGTTGTCGCCCTCCTCCCACGCCGGACAACCGGACACATCGTCTCCGTCCAAATCGTCCTCGCAGGCCGTCTCGTCAAGGCAGCCGGTCGAATCCACCGGGAAACCGGGTTTCGATGCTGGGCAGAGGTCGTCGGCGTCGGTGACGCCATCGCCGTCGGTGTCGCGTTGAGAGGCGGCACAACCGGTGGCGTCGGCAGCATCGGCCGTCGGTGTGTTGGGGCACAGATCGTCCGCGTCACGGACGCCGTCTTCATCGCTGTCCACGTTCTGTTGCTGGGTGTCGCAACCGTAGGCATCCGCGGTCCGGAAATCGACCGTAGCCGGGCAGCGGTCGTCCTCGTCGTTGACGCCGTCGTTGTCGCTGTCGAGTTGGTTCAAGGCGCAACCTACGGCATCCACCGTGGCTCCGGCCTCGGTGCTCGGGCATGCATCGTCGTCGTCTCCAACGCCGTCCCCGTCCAGGTCGTTGAACTGCGGGCATCCGCGGCCGGTTCCACCGGCGATGAGCGGCGTACCGTCCTCAACGCCGGGTTGTAGGTAGCACTCGTCCCCGTCGACGCCCCCGATGTTGTCACCGAAACCGTCGCCATCGGTGTCCGTGGTCTGGGTCGGTTCCAACGGGAACGCATCGTCCTGGTTGGCTCGCCCGTCACCGTCGGTGTCGGGACAACCGTAGAGTGGAACTTGCACGGTGTTGCCCTGTTCATCCTCACCAAGTCCAGTGGTCGAATTCCCGAAGGCGTTCAGGCACCCGTCGAGGTTGAGACCAGCGCTGCCGTTTGTTGGGTTGTAGAACGAGGTCCACTCGTCGGGCACGCCGTCGCGGTCGTCGTCCACGGCGGCGAAGATGAGCGTGGGGAAGTGGTCAGGATTGTTTGCACCAAGGCTCGCGTTGTCGCCGTACCCGTCCCCGTCGGTGTCGATCCATTGCGTGGGGTCGTCCGGCCACAGGTCGGCGCCCTCCGCAACGGACCAATTGTACGGGAAATCCTCGGGAGGACGCGGGTCAGAGGCTCCGTCACCGTCGCGGTCTTCGCAACCTCGCCGGTCCCGGTAGGACGTGCCGTAGTCGTACGGGCATTCGTCGCCGGTCAACGCGTCGGTCTTGTCGTCGCCCCAACCGTCACCGTCTGTGTCCTTGTACTGACGTGGGTTGTACGGGAAGAGGTCCGGTTCTTGGTTGTCCAAGGCCGTGTTGCAGCAATCTGGGCCGCTGTTGTCCCCGCGACCGTCGCCGTCGCTGTCGAGGGATTGCTTCCAATTGAGGATGAAACTGTCACCCTTGGTCCAAGACCCGGAGTTGGTGGACCAGCCGTCTTGGTCGTTGTCTTCGCAACCCTGACGGTCAAACCATGAGAAGCCGCGGGAGGTGGGGCAATCGTCGGTGTTGTCGTCCCAGCCGTCGTTGTCGGAATCCACACAACCGAGTTGACCCAAAGAAGCGGTTCCCGATGAACTGGGGCAAGCATCTGGGAACGGGCCGGTCGCAAGATCTCCGTACCCGTCACCGTCGCTGTCCTGCCATTGGCCGCTGACATGCGGAAGATCATCGAAGACATTGGGAATGTGATCTCGGTCCTCGTCGAGCACCAAACGGAGGACAAGGACGTCTTTGTTGACGCCGTCCACCAAGGTCAGACCACGCCATTGGGCGTCGTGATCGGACGCATCGCTCCCGGTGTACCCGTGCTGTGGAAGGACCTGCGCGTCCGCTGAGATGCCGCTGAAGAGGATTGTACGCACACGGGACGCATCGCTGAACGGAAGCATGCCTTCCTCCCATCGAACCGAGACGTCCGCATGCATCTGCAAACCGTCCTGACTCGACGTCCAGAGGTCCCCGTCGTAGTCGAAGGCGGAGCCGTCACCGAGGTGCCCTTCATCGAGCGCTGCAACGTGAACGCCGTCGGAGCTCACGTGGTGAAGGAATCCAAGGGTGCTGTTCCAACGCACCGCGACCGTTCCGTCATGAGCGCTCACCATCGGCGTGCCCAACGTGCCCCAAGAAGTCGGGCGGAAATCACGTGCTGCGAGACCTGAGTTGACGCTCGTCACCGCCGTGCCGTTGTGGAAGAGATGCCCTTCGGTGGGCGAAGCAAAGACCAGCTGCTGATGGCCGTCCACGGAATGTCCAGCGTAGGTCAACGATCCGTCCAAGGAAAGGTTGGATGCGAGGGTGGCGTTGAGGACCACCTCGTGGTTGGAAGAGACGGTGAACTGGGACAGGTTGGCCAAGGTTCCATTTTCGGTCAAGGCCCATACCATGAGCCCGTCGTGGTAGGTGGCGGCCAACGAAGGCCCGACCACGTCCATTCCTGCATCGAGGGTGTTCAACGACCAAGCAGATCCGTCCCACCAGGCCAGGTGCACGTCGGTTTCGCCGGTTGGCAGATAGAGGGCGCCGAGGGACCCGTTGTCGGTGTTGTGGACCAAGGTGACGGGCACGTCCAACGGCACGCCGGTGCTGATCATGCTCGTCGTCCAACCGGTGGAGGTTTCGTACGTGTGCCACAAGCGGTCGTCGCCTTGCGTTGGGAGGACGAAGTGCTGCACTCCATCGACGACCGTCGTGGCCACGTGTTCTCCCCAAGCCCCCGTGGTCAACACAGGAGCCTCGACAGCCATCGTTCCGTGGGCGTTGATTTGACCGATGGCGTGGTTGCCATCGGCGCCCACATGGCGCACCACGAGGTTGGCGGGGCCGATGTCGTTGGGGAAGGCAACGACCGCATGCAACCCATCATCGCCAGCAAGATGGGAGGTCACCCATTGCCCGCCAGGGGTTCCGTCGAGGGTGTGCTCGATGAGGTGCACGTCATGACCGCCACCAACACGTGGGGACACGACGTGCATGGCGGTCTCGCCTCGCAGGGCGGTGGAGAGCATGATGTCGCCGGGCAGGACGTCCACCGGGAAAGCCAACGCTTGCCAGTCCACACGCTCACGGATTTCGAGGTTCAAGGCGTAGGCGCCTCCATCGACGGCGGTCGTCCTTCGGGTGGAGGCGATTTCCTCCAGACCGTCGCCGTCGGTGTCGATTTGAGCGAGCACCCGTTCCGCGGCATGGTCGCCGGGCGAACCGGTCACCAACACCTGGATGGCGGCGTCAAATCCAGCCCCGTTTCCGAAGTGCAGGGTCAACCGACCAGGACTGACGGCCGTACCTGCGCTGCTCACCACGAGGTCGTTCTGTCCATCACCGTCGACGTCACCGGCGGCGGTGAGGGTCAAGCCAAGGCGTGCGTTGGAGGTGCCTTCGAGCGTCCATGCAGGGGTGCTTGCCAGGGAAGGAGCGCCCGCCCAAAGCCACAACTTGCCCGCGTTGTAAGCCATAGAACCGTTGAGCGGTTCGCTGACCAACAGGTCGTCGCAACCGTCGCCCGTGACGTCGGGCATGACCAGAAGCGCGTGCCCAAACAAACGGCCTTGCACGTTCGATACGAAGGTCCGGTCCGGCGTGCCGTTGAATCCTGAAGCGTTTCCATGGAAGATCTCCAGGGAAGCGAAGCCGGAGGGTGAGCCAATGGTGCCCGTGTTCGAAACCACGATGTCGGCGATGCCATCGCAGTTCACGTCTCCAGAAGCGAGGGCCTGTCCAAAGGCCGGGCCGGATTTGGTGGGAAGGATCGTTCGCGTCAAGTCAGGGGTGGTCCCGTTGCCGAAGAAGACGTGGACCGTTCCCGTGGTCGCGTCGGTCAGTGAAGTGATGGCGAATTCCTGATCTCCATCGCCGTCGACGTCATCGACGGTGATGACGCGGTGGCCCAAACCTTCGGACGCAGAACCGTTCATCGTCCAATCCGGAGCGCGATCTTCTGGGCCACCGAGCGATGAATACCATGCTGCAAGGGTGCCGTTTGCGGCATCGTCCTGGGGTGCACCCACGATGAGGTCATCGAATCCGTCACCGTCCAAATCGGCCAAGGCAACACCGGTGCCGAACATCCCGGTGCCGTTGATGAGCACCGAAGTCCCGTTGCCAAAGGCCACGTGAACTTGGTTGGCGGAAGGCAGACCAAACACCACGTCGTCACGGCCGTCACCGTCCAAATCGCCCTGTGCGGATTGGCCCACTGCAGCGTGGTCGTCTCCAAGCATGACCGAGGACGCTACATCGCCGGAAACACGCCCTTCGCGCTGTCCAACGAGGCTTCGAATCAGTTCAATTCGGGGGCCATCAGACGCATCGATGGCGGTGGTCACCTGCGCCACTCCATCGCGGTCATGGTCCACGCCAATCGCGGTCGTCAGGTCCGAGTCCTGGGTCACCACGCTGCGCGTGAATCCTGTCTCCTCGAGTTGATAGCGGACCAATTCGCTGCCGATCACGGTGTAGGCCTCGACCATGCCGTTTACGGACGTCATCTCGACCTCGCCCAGCACTGGGCCGTTGTCGATGAGGGTCTTGTTCCAAAGCACGCCCTCGTTCCAGACCATCCAGAGTTTGCCGGCTTCGTCCACCACACCGGCGTGTTCACGGTCCTCGTGAACGGCAAGCGAAATGGACGATGCACTCACGTCCTCCATGAAGGTTCGAAGGTGCCAGACCTGATTCAAGTACATCGAATTTGGAAAGGCCTCGCGGGCTGCAACCAGGTTCTCTCCGTCACGGATGATCAGGCGGGCGCGGTCGTCCGTCGTGGCCGCCACGGCGCAGACTGGGTTGTCCGACGCATCGGTGACGGTGGTGACAACGCTGGTCGACCATGTGGCCGATGCCTGATCGGTCCAAAGGTTGTCTTCACCAAGCCGTCCGTGGTGCACCTGCCCGGCGCCGTCGATCCAGCACATGTGGCGCATGCCCATCGGCGACACCGCTCCCACAGGGCCGAACACCACCGATTCGCTTTGCGAAAGGTTGTCCCCGGGATGCCACGTGTCGAGGACGGATTCCTCACGAACGGTAGCGTCGAGAAGCCCGGCCAAAGAAGCGGTGCTGCCGCCGAATTCGTGGCTGTTGCCCACTGTGTTTGAATCGGGTGCGGTACCGGCCGGGTCACCGCCGTCCAAAAGGGCACTCAGGCCCACGGTTTGGACGGAAAGAAGCATCAGGAAGCACATGAGGAAAGCCTGCAAGGTGCGAACGCGCTGCAGGGCCATGGCTGAGGATGACCGAGGACGTTCAAAACCCATTCCCCACGACGCCCGGAACCGCTTCACGAATCCTCATGTGGAATCACGGGATGGGCAAGCATGGCGGGACATGTGCTCGTGTTTGCCGCGGGAGAACTCCCACCCGGCGGCGTGCCTCCGTTTCTGATCGAGGCTGCTTCTGTGGTCCTCGGCTGCGACGGAGGCTGGAAACACGCCGCACAATTCGGGCTCGACGTGACCGCCATCCTTGGCGACCTCGACAGCGTGGGTCAGGCCCCTGCCGGCGTACCTCGCATCGAGTTGCCCGACCAAGACGCCACGGACCTTTCGAAGGTGCTGACGTGGTGTGAAACGCACCACGCAGGCACCGAGGTGCACGTCATTGGACTTGACGGTGGGAGGCTCGACCATCGCCTGGCGGCGCCTGCGGCGCTGATCGAAGCCAAGAGTGGAGCTGTCCTGCACCTTGGCGGTGGAGACCTTCGTCGCATCCCGCCAGGAACGCGCGTCGCGGTGGACGCCGAAGAAGGCATGGTGATTGGGCTCCATCCCTATGGCGAGGTCGCCATCGCCCACCTAAGCGGCGTGGAGTGGCCGCTCAGCCATGCCAAGGTCACGACAGGAACGCGCGGGGTACACAACGTGGCCAAGGACTCCACCGTTCAGATCGAGGTGGCCTCAGGGGACCTTCTCCTTAGCCGCTCTGCCGTTCACTTCGGATGACCAGGCAAGGACGCGTTCAGCATGGCGCTGTAGTCGCCTTCACCGTCCCATTCTCGGGCGACCACGTCCACCCTTGAGCGCTCACGTGTTTCCTCAAAGGTGCCCCAACGTTGCAAAAGGCCAAGACGATAGGCCATGCGGGGGCTGTGTCCGGGCAACAATAGCCGCCACACGTAGGGGATTCGAACGGGAGAGATGCGGTTGATTTGCGTGCGCAATTCCGTCGCGCATGAGGTCGAGAGCGAGTGGTACCATTCCGGTGTGCGGGCCAATTCATCGGCCCGACGTGCAAGGAGGATGAACAATTCACGCTCCCGGCGACGCGACGTGGTGGTACGGTAACGGTGCACCTGATGCTTTCTCGCGTTGGTGCGGAGGTAGACCATGTCACGCTCAAACCCGATGGAAAGGTAGAGTTCGTAGGCGCGCCACATGCCTTCCCACGGCGAGAAACGGTCCGCAGCGTCGCGTCGGGCTTCAAAGGAGAAGGTCACCGCCTTCCCGTCAAGGAACTCAAACGTGAGCATGGTGTGCGCCATGCCCTTGATTTTCGAGAAATGATCCACGATGTACCAGACGTCCTTGATGGCGTTCAGGTCGAACATCACGTCGTGGGCCCAGGCCTCCTCGCGATCTTTGGTGTCCAGCCAGGTGAAATCACGAATGTGGGAGAAGGTCACCGTACGGGCTTCTTCGTCCACCTCTGCCGTGGCCTGATGCCGGCAGTAATCGCACCAATCACGGTCCAGCGATGCAATCCGGCGCCGATAAACGCGGTAAAACAGCCACACTCGAAGGGCGAACCAGCCCGCAATAACCCACACGATCACCCGTAAAACGAGCGGCATGGCGTCAGGGAGCAACCCGTCCATTGGTCCTGCTTTCTGCGTTCGGCGGATAGACCCGTCGCCGATTGAAACCGTCAAGCCCGGGTGTGCATGACGTCAGGAGAGGAAGCGCGCATCTTCCCAAGCGTGTGGCGGAGGCAGGACTCAAGGTCCGGGTGTTGGAATTCATACCCGAGTTCAAGCAAACGCGCAGGCTCGACATGTTGACCTTCCAGCAGCAATTCTTGGCCCATCTCGCCAAACATGAGGCGGATCACAAAACCGGGAAGCGGAGCAAAGGCGGGACGCCGCAGCACGCGGCCAAGCACCTTGGCGAAGGTCCGTTGGTTGACGGGATTTGGTGACGTGATGTTGAACGGACCTTGCGCATCCTTCACCATCATCAGATGGTGCACGGCGTGGACGTAATCGTCCATGGAGATCCACGACAGCCGTTGCCGTCCACCGCGAATTGGACCGCCTGCACCCACCTTTGCTGGAAGAAGCTGCTTGCCGAGGAAACCACCGGCAGCGGTGGTGACAAGTCCCGTTCGAAGGTGAACCAAACGGATGCCGGCTTCCTTCGCCGGCAAGGCTGCACCTTCCCAATCGTTGGCAAGGTCGCAGAGGAAGCCTTCTCCGCGTGACGAGGATTCGGTGAGGACCTCTTCGCCACGGTTGCCGTAGACGCCGATGGCAGATCCAGACAGCAAGACCTCGGGTGGGTTCTCCGTGGCCGCCAAGGCTTCGGCAAGGTTGCGTGTTGGCCCCGTGCGGCTGTTTCGAATCAAGGCCTTGCGGGCTTTTGACCACCGCTTGTCACCGATGCCTGCACCGGCCAAATGAATCACGGCATCGAAGCCATCGAAGGAGCCCTCAAGCACCTCTCCGGTCTGGTCGTTCCAGCGGACCACCTCGGCTGAGGCCAAGTGCTTGGGCAAGACGGTCTCCTTTCGAAGCAGACGAACCACGTCATGGCCTGCGGCAAAAAGGAAGGCACAGAGTTGTGTGCCGATCAGGCCCGTGGATCCGGTGACCAGCACACGCCGCCGTGGCAACTCAGAGGTCTCCTGGATGCGCTTGAGGTCGCCCCGAACGCGGTCGCTTCGGAAGCGGAACATGGAGCGAATGCGCGGCATGACCGTCAGCGGCGCCGTCCATCCGCTCAGCAGGTGAAAGGGCAAGCGCCAGTTGACCGTGTCAACGACTTTCGATTCTGTTCCGTCTGCATCAAAACGGTGCTCGTGGTCCCATGTCCCGAAGGGCCCCTTGACCATTCGATCGGAGAAGGCGTGGCCGTCCTCGACGTCGAAATGCTCGGCCACCCACGTCGGACGGAGCGGGCCAAGGCGCATTTTGAAACGGGTTTGTTGGCCGTTTTCAAGGCCTCCAAGTTGGACCGGAATGAGCCGTTCCCATTCAGGCATGATGCGGACGAAGGCCTCAGGAGAATCGTGCCACGCCCACAGCAAAGGTTGCGGTGCCGGCATCGGCGCATGGTGTTCAAAGACGGGCATGATCAAACCCTCGCCAAAACACCCGTCGCCGCGGGAACGGGATTCGAGAGGTGGCCGAGCCACGGTGGAACGCTGCCAGCTGAGCCGGCCAAATGATCGAGAAGAACCAGTGGAGCCATGCGTGGCAGTTCCCCTTTCCGGTACGCGTGGATGGACCGGATGACTTGCTCGCGCCCCGGACTCGACAAGGCCAGGTCCATGCGCGCCAACGCCCGTTCCATGGCGTGCGCGAAGCGACCACGGCGGGGGAGGACGTTGAGGTGGTGTTGTGCTTCGATCATGTACGTCAACGCCACCTCAGCAGCGGGAAGTCCTGCGTCAAAACCAGCGGCAATGGAGCGCCCGAGTTTGCGCTTTGCGTCTGCCGTTCGAGCGACAAGGAAGATCTTGTGTTCCTGATGGAAGTTCATCAGACGTTGGGCGGTCCAACCGTCCTGTCCGGCGACCTTCCACCTGTGGTGGAAATGAACGCGAGCAAGGAAATGCTCGGCTTGATTCGGATCGTTCAACCGGCCCTCCTCAATGACGGGTATCTGTGGGTTGAGGGCCATGAAGACCATGGCGAACACGCCCACGCCATCGCGGGTGGGACGCCCTTCCTTGGCGGGATGCACCTTGACGCGCTCAACCCCGCATGAGGGTGAGTCCTTCTTCAGGACCAAACCGTCGACGCCGAGGCCGGCCAGGTCGTCGGACGTGCGCTGAGCCCATGCCACCATCTTGTCGGTCAGGTCGTTTCCGGAGCGCGGTTCAACCAGCCGGACGCCGTCGGGACCCCGAGAAAGGCGAATGGTTGGACGAGGGGTCCCAAGGCCGATACCGACCTCAGGACACACGGGGAGCAACTTCAGATGCTCTGACCATCGACGTGACAGCGGTCGGAATTCGCAAGCATCGCCGTTGTAGCGCACGGGCGAACCAAGCAAGCATGCGGACGCTGCGACCAGTGGTTTCTCCATCAAACAGGAAGAACTTCGTGGAGTATTTGAACAGACGTTTCTCGCTCGCTCAGACGTCGCGACGGGGCGGCATTCGATAGGAGGCACCGAGGCGTTGTTGCGTCTGATTTGGCCCGTAGCGTGCGATGTATTCTCGGGCTTTGACCTTCTTTTCCGTGCGGTGGGACATCATGCAGCGGACCTTGCCAAAAACGGGGCGTTCGGTCCAACCGCGATCGAATTTCCCACAAACCCAACCGATCCCGGCGTAGGAATTCGGATCCCTTCCATCGATCGCCCAACGGTCGTTGAGGGCCACCATCCAGTCGAACGCCAGTTGAGGCGTCGGAGCCCATTCGAGGATTTTCTTGCCCCACAACATGCGCAGGTAATTCTGAATGATGCCATCTTGCATCAGCTGCCGCTGGGCGGCGTTCCACAGGGCGTCGCCTGTTTCCGCGGCTTCCAGCTGTTGGAAGGTGTAGCCGCCGGGACGCGGGTCATCGGCGTGCTCCGCAAGGGTCGCTTGGGCCCATTCTGGAATGGAACTGTATCCGTCGTGATCTTCGACCATGTGCGCGTGGATGAACGCCAGATCTCGCCAGGTCACCACTTGGTCAAGGAAGGCTTCAGCCCCTGCTGGAAGGCCCCACCAGCCTGAGCGCCGGCCGTCGGCAGGTGGTGTGGTGTGACCGGGGTCCCAATTGTACAGGTCCAACACGTCCTTGACCATCTGTTGTGAGGAAATATGGCCGAAGTGGAGCCACGGAGAGAGGCCTGTCGCAGCTTGCAGGTCCGGATGATTTCGGTCTTCGTGGTAACGCTCGAGGCGGTCGTCGAGGAATTTTCTCCACCTTTTTTGGGCAGAGATGCTGCCTCCTTTCATCCCTCGAACAGGAGCCACGTCGTGGTCGATGTCAAGGGATTTCAGGGCCTCCCGGCCGATTCGATCACCTTCAGCGGTGCGCCATATAAATTCCAGAGGGGTTGGAGGCGTGTCGGTTTCTTTGAACGCCAGGGCAATGAGTTGTTCGTCAGCGTCGGGCAAGGCAAGTGCGGGTGCGAGGGGAAACGCAACCGGCACGTCCGCAAGGTGGTCCTCAATGGTCTTGTGCAAGTGCCGACGCAACGAGTAAGCGGTGGTGAAAGCACGACCGGCGTGCCGCATCGCGATGAAACCGTTCCCATCGACCAAATGCACTTCACAAGGCGCCAGCGTGAGGGCACGTTCCGCGACCTGCCGAGGCATGTAGGTGGGGTAATCGTCGATGACCAACACATCGGCATCGACGCTCATCCGAGCAAGCAAGCCGCGAGCTTCGCCATGGCGGGTTTCAACATACGGCACGTAGGACACGCCGCTGCCGAGCAGTTCGATGCGTTGGTCGATCATGCCCTGAAGCACAAACGTGTGGATCCTGTCGTTGGCCCATCGGTGCCCAATGGCCAAGGCTTCGACCACGACGAGAGGGAGGTTTCGCTCGACCGCAACGTCCACGGCATGCTGGAGCGCGAGGTTGTAGGACGTCCTGCGTGACGAGGTCATCCAATAGAGGACATGGGCGCCGCTATGACCGTCTTTTGCAGACCGAACGGTGAGCCTTGGGCTCCGTTCCTCGGCTGCAGCGTCAGCACCCATCGTAATCTCTGCGCCTCACGTGGTATATCAACAACCGTTCAGGGGCCTGCGGTGAGCAACGACGGTTCATATACCGATGCACATCCTTACTAACATGGCCATCAGCATTGACGCGACCAGCAAGGACATCCCCGCCCAGGCCACTTTGCCCACGGCGTTCGGAACGTTCACCCTCCACGCCTTCGTGGATCCCAAAACCGGTGCAGAGCACGCCCTCCTCACGGTCGGCGACCTGACCTCCGCCGATGCGCCGCTCGTTCGTATCCACTCCGAGTGCCTGACCGGTGACGCTTTTGGCAGCCTGAAGTGCGATTGTGGCCCGCAACTTCAACTCGCCATGCAAGCCGTCCAAGACGCGGGTGTCGGTGCCGTCGTGTACCTTCGCCAAGAAGGGCGTGGCATCGGCCTCTTCGCAAAGGTGCAGGCCTACCACCTCCAGGACCTGGGCTATGACACGTTGGACGCCAACCTCGCGCTCGGACTTCCTGCGGACGCACGCACCTACGAGATGGCCGCAGCAATGCTGAAGGAACTCGGCGTCGCCCGTGTGCGCCTCATGACCAACAACCCGTTGAAGCGAAAGGGGCTCACCGACCACGGCATTGAGGTCGAAGATCGGATCCAGCATTTGGCGGGCCTCGGGAAGCACAACATCCGCTACCTGGAGACCAAGGCAGAACGGATGGGGCACCTTTTGCCCATCAAGGGGGCATGAGAACGTGGGGGAACCTATCTTAACTGCAGCAAGCCTCACTCGTCGTGAGGTGACCGCTTTGACAAAGGACATGATTGGTCAAACGGCTCCGGCGTTTGAATTGAATGCAGACGACGGCACGGTGTTTGATTCCTCTTCACTAAAGGGGACTTGGCGCTTGATTTTCTTTTACAGCCGCGACAATTCACCGACCTGCAAGCGAGGCTGTTTGACGTTCAAGGAACAACACGACCTCTTCGTTTCGGCGGGGTGTTCGGTCGTCGGCATCGGTCGTGACTCGGTGGACAGCCACCGCTCGTTCAAGGACGGCTTCTCCGGGGGCCTTCCTTTCCCCATTCTGTCCGACCCCGACCGGCAGGTGGCCGCGTCCTTCAACGTCCCCATGCACCTTGGCCGATTTCCAGCGAAGTCGTCCTTCCTGATCGGACCGGACAACACGGTGCACTACGTCTACGATTGGCTGTTCCGCCCCCGCAGGCACGTCGCTCGAATCTTGAGCGACCTCACCCGCGTTACGGGCGGTGAGGCCTGATGTGGAACGAGCTGTTGCTCGAGGCAGGTCTGACGGAGCGCGAAGTGCGCTCGATCATGGTCCTTGGAAGCAATCCGAAAATGAAGGCCAGCGAACTGGCCAAGGAACTCGACACGACGCGGTTGGACGCCTACAACAGCCTCTCCCGCCTCCAAGAAATGGGCATCGTAACCGCCACGGCAGACCGCCCGATGCAGTTTTCGAGCCTTCGTGTTGACGAGGCCGTCCACCACATCATCGAAACCAGACGCGCTCAGCTTGACCGTCTGCAAGAAGGGTACGACGCTTTGAGCGAAGGAACCGGCGACGAAGCCTCCTTCGAAGCCATCCGACGTGAGCGGGACGAACCACGCTTTGCGGTTCTCAAGGAACGCGTCCACATCTACCGTCGTCTCAAGCGCATGGCGGAAGAGAGCGAGGAACGCTTGGTGTTGCTGTTGGGACGCTTTGGCATCCTCCATCTGTGCCGATCCGAAGCCCTCGAAGCCGTCAACACGGCTGCAGTCCGCGGCGTCGTTGTCCAGGTCATCACCCAACTCGAACCACGAACGCTGCGCTTCTACGACCAGCTTCACCCAAGCATCGAAATCCGCCACGCGGACGAACTCGATTCGAACGGGTTCTTGCAGGATCAGTCCTACGTCATCCAGTTCCTGAACCTCGAAGCCAATCCCGTTGGCCGCGGGAAAGAAGACGCGGCCCTGGTCATCGAATCCGTTCCCTTCGCCATCTCGCAGGAGAACCTCATCGACGCCATTTGGGAAGAGGCCATCCCCTTCGAATTGGCCGTGGCGCGCTTCACCGAGAACCGCATCAACGACCCGCTGCGCCTGACGATTGGGGAGGGTTCCTTCCTCGAATCGCTGACGTCTGCACTTGGCTTCGACGGCGAGTTGCCGGAGGAGGACACGCCCTTCGACCCTGCGGCATTCTTCGCCGCAGGCGACACCGTGAATCAAGCGAGGCAAAGCCTGAGCGACGGCCGCTTGTCGAACCTCAAGGTGCTCGGCATCGACATCGGACGGATGCTGCGGCAAGTTGGCAACCGCGTGGGTCACGAACTTGCCTTCAGCCTCCGCTCGATCGACAACGACATCGAATTCCTCGACGAAATGATGGACTGGTGGGAACACGCTGGCTTGGGCACCTTGCTCTACGGCATTGAACCAGAATTCCACGTCCAAGTTGGCCTTCACCACCCGCCCACCCATGACGAAGACGTCCTCCCAATGTGGGAGATGGACGACGGGATCATCGAAGGTGCGCTGATGACGCGCTTCCCTCCCGGCTCCAACGTGGACGTCCGTCGGCAAGACGGCAGCGGAGCGCACGACGACCTTTGGCAGTACCATTTGCTCACCCGTTCCGAAGCATGAGCTTGAACGCCGTTTGATAACGGACAAGTCGATGTGATTGTATGCGTCTGTGGACTTTCCTCCGGTTTATGCGCACCGTCAGAAGCCGACGGGAGATTGACCTTGAGCGGATCAAGGGCATGGGCCTGTTGGCCGTGAAGGTCGGCCAAATCCTCGCCTTGAGGCCCGACCTCCTCCCTCCCGAGCGCTGCCTGGAGCTCCAAGGACTCTACCAGCGCACCCACACCAAACACGCCGCACCTTTGTCTCGACTGATGGAGGCCAACTGCCCCCCGGGATTCGCCGAACACTTTGCCTCCATCGACGAAGAGCCGATGGCCGCCGCGTCCATCGGCCAAGTGCACGCTGCAACGCTGCTTGACGGCCGTGACGTGGTCATCAAATTCGTCAAAGACGACTTCGAAGGTCCGTTCAAGAAGGACGTCGCCAGAATGAAGCGATGGCTCTCCGCCGTGCTCTTCTTCTCACCACGCCTTCGAAAGGTCGGCAACCCGATGGCGTTGCTGAACCACATCGAAACCTACACGTTGGACGAACTCGACCTTCGAAACGAGCGTCGTGGACAAATCCGCCTTCAGGACGCCATTCAGAGCGTCAAGGGCGAGTTCCCACTCGAACGCCTGCGGTTCCCAGAGATTCACACCGACATTTCCGGTGAGCGCGTGCTGGTGGTGGAACGCGTTCGAGAGCCCTCGATTGAGGACCGCATCGACGACGGTAGCCTTGGTTGGGAAGACCTGTTGCAACTCTTCAGGATTCAGGGCGCGTTCATGTTCGGACTTGGCACCTTCCACGGCGATCTTCATCCTGGCAATGCCATGCTGAGTGAAGACGGGACATACACCTTCATCGACACCGGCGCCATCTGTGAAGCGCCCGAACACGTACGGGCCGCACTCTTCGGTTTCTTTGAACATCTTGCCCGTGGAAACCTCGATGCGGCGTTCATGGCCATGCTCGGCATGGCAGCCACCCCGCCGACCGGCGCCAAGCTTGAACGCTACATGCGCGACATGCACCAACTCTACGACGGCTTCGTCGGCACCAGCGTCAGTGAGGTCTCCCTCACCCAACAGATGATGAAGACCGTCCGAACGTCGGTCTTGGCAGGTTGCACCTTTGGGGAAGAGGCCTTCCCCATCATCCGCTCGCTCATGTACATGGACGGCATGGTGCTCAGAAGCCACCCCGACGTGGACCTGATCACGTCCATGGGACCTCATCTTGATGCCTTCAAGGCCATCATGCCCGAAGCTAGCGTGGACGTCCCTGACGCCAAACAACGTTCACGCCCTGGCGGAAGTCCGGTCGCGGGCTGAAACACGGAACTCTTCATCCAGATCGAGGATCCACTGGGGCGTTGGTCCCGCACCTGGAAGGGAATCGTCCTCTCGCGGATGGATGCCGGTCAAGGCCGCAATGACCCATTCGACGCCTCTCCAAAACCGGATTTTTTCGAGCACCGGGTTCAAACAGTTCGTGAACGCGCAGTAGTGTGTGACCCGAGGCAAGCCGTGATGGATGGCATGGTGCTGGGGCGTTTGGATGATCCTGAGCCGCTGCAAAGCACGGATCGGCCATGCCAACTCTTTGGGCGTTGAATGGGCCCAACGATGCACGGTGTTGACGTTCATCCCCAGCAGGCTCAGGAGTGCAAGTTGCCATCCGAAGAAGCCGAGCAAGGTCCCCACGCAAAAGATGCCCAAAGAGATCGACATGGTGGTGCCCATCGCCTCCCACAGGGTGATCCGCGTGATGTGACGCGGCCGATGGTGGTGGAGGATGTTTTTCCGAATCGCACCACCGACAAGCGGCGTTGATTCCGAACCGTAACGGTCTTCCGACCAATGGATGATGCCCGAGATGAAATCCACGAACAGGTACACACCCAAGGCTTGAGCCATCACAAGCCACCATGGCCCAACAGGCACCAAGGCTGAGAGGTCGAACATCCCTTGACCATCGAAAAATTGGTGATTTAAGCGAGATGCCGAAACGAGGGCCACAACCGTCGATTTGAAACGAAAAACCGTCCAGAGGACGGCTCGATGCCCCCTGATTCCCTGTTGATTGTAAACGGTCCTTTATACCTGAAATGCCGATGTTAAATTGATGTCTCAACAACACGTCATCATTGTAGGAGCCGGTCCAGGTGGCCTCGCAGCAAGTTTGCTTTTGGCCAAGGCCGGTGTCAAGGTCAGCATTTTCGAAAAATCTGACCGTGTCGGTGGCCGAACACGAACCATCGAAAAGGAAGGATTCACTTTCGACCTTGGACCCACCTTTTTCCATTACACCGAGGTCATCGAGGACATCTTCCAGGCCATCGGGCGTGACGCCCACGCCGATCTTGACCTCGCCCGCTTGGACGTCAACTACCGTCTCGTCTTTGGACAGGGCGGAGAACTCGATTGCACAAGCGACCTCGACCTCATGAAAGAGCGCATCGAAACGCTCTCGGGAGCCAAGGACGCGGAAGCCTTCGTCACCTACGTCGAAGAAAACAGGAAGAAACTCGAGCGCTCCAAAGCGTGCCTACAAGAGCCGTGGAATGGACCAAGTGACCTCCTCTCAAAGCGGGCCATGCGCGCTGCGACGGTCCTGCGTCCAACCCGCAGCGTGGCCGACGACCTCGGGCGTTTGTTCGACGACGATCGTCTGCTGTTGGCCATGTCGTTCCAAACCAAGTATCTCGGCATGTCCCCGTTCAACTGCCCTTCGTTGTTCACCATCCTCGCCTTCCTCGAATACGAACACGGCATCTTCCACCCCATGGGCGGACTTGGAAGCGTCCCCGTTCGGATGGCTGAAATCGCCGAAGAACTCGGCGTCAACATCCACCTTGGCGAAGCCGTCGACCGCGTGATCACAGAAAACGGTCGAGCCGTCGGCATCGTCACCGAAACCGGCGAACACCGTGCGGACGCCGTGGTGGTCAACGCAGACTTCGCGAAGGCGATGACCGAGATGGTCCCCAACGCCGATCGACGCCGCTGGACCGACGCCAAGCTGGAGAAGAAGAAGTACTCCTGCTCGACCTTCATGCTCTACCTCGGTGTTGACCGAACCTACGACCACTTGCCTCACCACCAAATCTACGCATCCAGCACCTACGTGGAGAACCTCAAGGACATCGAAGAGCGCAACGAAGTGACCTGGGACGACCCCTCGGTTTACGTCCAAAACGCCTGCGTCACCGACCCACAGATGGCGCCAGAAGGCTGCTCCACCGTCTACGTGCTCGTTCCCGTGACGCAAATTCACCCGAACGTGACGTGGTCCGAAATCAGCGCCGAATACCGTGAGCGCATCCTCGACCAGATCGAAACCAAGCTCGGCTACGAAAACATCCGCGACCACATCGTCACGGAGATGATGATGACCCCTGACGACTGGGGCGACTACTGCTACCGCGGTGCCGTGTTCAACCTCGCCCACGGCTTGGATCAGATGCTGTGGCGACGCCCCCGAAACCGCTTCGAGGACGTCGACAGCATGTACCTTGTCGGTGGCGGCACCCACCCAGGATCTGGCTTGCCTGTGATCTTTGAGAGCGCCCGAATTTCCAGCAAACTCGTCCTCGACGACCTCGGCATCATCCCGGATTGGAACGGTGTTGGCATCTGGTTTGACTCGGTCCGACGCTCCAAGAAGGGACGGCGAGCACTCAAGAGCGTCGGCGCACCCCGCCCACACAAGGGCGGCGAGCCGACGGCCTGAGGAGGGAGCACAAATGCAC
>DUHJ01000211.1 GCA_013330925.1 Candidatus Poseidoniaceae archaeon
GTGAGCCAAAACTTCGCCGAGAACCGACTCGAGGAAGCGTTTCCCTTCTTCATCCATGCACCACTGGAACCATCGGAGGCCCTTGAAGCACGCCCTTCATCCGTGTGACGGCAACACGAGTCATGAAACCGTAATGCAGGTTGCATGACGAATCATTCAACCTAAATACCACCGGCATAATCACGGGGCATGCTTGGGCAAACGGCTGCGACGTGGCTTGAACGATTGCATCACCAAATCGGCCTCGGTCTCCGTTCGCGCGGCTGGTCTCAGGCCAACATTGCGGACATCTTGGGGACCACGCAATCGACCGTGTCAAGGCAATACCACCGCGATGCGCCCGAGATGGGACCCTCGGCCGATGAGGTCATGATCGACGGCTGGGCCAACGAACTCGCGAATTCACTGGACCTGAACGGCGAAGACGTCCGAGTCCTGCGCCAACGTTTCATCGTGGAACTCCAACTTTCAGGAAACCAAACCTTGCGCTACGACAAGTCGCTCACGGGCGCCGACCTGACGGGGGACCAAGCCGATTTGGCTTTGCTACGGAGGCTTGAGTGGGCGCGTGGCCGCTTGGACCCCGTGCGTCTGCTGGATTGGATCCCTGCCGTCGGCTTCAACCTGGCCGCCTGCGCTGAACACGCCACATCGACGGAAGAGGTGGCCGCATACCCGGGCAAAATCACCGTCGTCAACGGCGCCCTGAAGCACCATTCAACTCCAGTCATGGGGGCATCCAAGAGCCTTGCAGGCTTGCTGATGGACGTACGAACCTACGACCCAGAACGAACCGCCGTCCTCAACCTACGGGCGCCGGCCCACGCCGACGGCCCTCGAATGGACATCATCAACCGCGCCCTGAACGCCTTGGAGTGGAACGTTGCCGAAGCACCTCGTGGTGTGCTCAAGCAACACGGAGGCCCCATTGACGTCGTGCTTGACAAGGGCGGATACGGTTGGGAGCCAGGGCTGTACGTCATCGGCCATCACCCGCTTGACGTCGTCGATCGGGCGAACCGCCTGATGACCGTCCTTCAGGTCACGGAGGCGACCGCATGAGGTCCGTTCTCGTCGTGTTGTTGCTCGTCAGCGCAGGCCTCAGCGGTTGCCTTGGCGAAGACCTGCTCCTGCTGGAGGACTGCAGCGAGTTCGAAGCCACCGTCCGAGACGACGACGGTGTGCTGCGCGTGTTGACCTACGACATTGCTTCCTTGTCGGAATCCTTCCTTCAGGACTTCACCAACGGCACCGGCATCGAGGTTGAACTCATCAGAGCCGACGACGCGGGGAGCATCCTTGAGCAGGTGCTGCTCTACGGTGGCGCTCCGCAGGTCGACGTGGCTTTGGGGCTCGACGGGAGTTACCTGCCCTTCGCGGTGAACCGTTGCCTGATTCAGCTTCATGGGGTGGGCCTCACCGGACTTGACGGCGACGTCCTGTCGGAAGGTGCGGCACTGACCGAACACGGTGTCCCCTTCGACCATGGCTACATCTGCCTGAACGTGGATTCTGCCGCGGTGGAATCCATGCCGACGAGCCTGTGGAACCTCACGGAGGAAGCTTGGACCGGCAAGGTGGCCATCCCCTCGCCGCTCAGTTCCTCGCCTGGCCGTGCCTTCTTCTTGGCCACCTTGCAAGGCCTTGGTGACGACGCGTGGCCATGGTGGGAAGCCATGTTGCTCAACGAACCGATCGTCACCACGGGTTGGTCCGAGGCCTACGAGATCCACTACAGCGGCGGCTACGGCGTGTGGGAAGAAGGGCACGTTGGCGACGCTGCCGCCACGGTGTCGTACTGCCATTCACCCGGCGTAGAAGCCTACTACAGCGACAACAGCACCGCCTCCACCGCCCTCGCATTGCCCGGTGCCGTCTACCACCAAATCGAGTACGGTGCGGTGTTGGCCGGAGCCGCGAACGTCACGGCAGCCGAGGCCTTCCTCGCCCACTTGGTGAGCCCAGAAGCCAACGCAAACATGCCGTATGAGAACCTGATGTACAGCGTGCTCGAAGGCGCCGATCTTCCAGAAACCAACGGCTACCGCCACCACAGCGTCGTCCCGGAGGAAGCCACGGCTGCCCTTGGTGGCATGGACGTGGCGACGCTGGAAGCGATGCTCGCCACCTTCAGTGCCTTGCTTGAGGGCTGAGCGTGCAACCCCTTCGAGCGGGTGCGGCACATGCCGTTCCGCTGACGGTCCTCGCGCTGTTTATCCTCGGACCGATGGTGTTGGCCGTGGACCGCTTGTGGGCGGTCACCGGAACCTCCCCGTTTGAAGCCGTCTTCGACCTCCCTTCGTCCGGACGGGAAGCCCTGCGCACCGCCACAGGCTTGGCCACGTTGGCGGCCGTGGGCACGGTCCTGCTCGGCACGCCTGTGGCCTTAGCCTTGGCCGCGATGAAGGACCCATGGCGGCGACGTCTTCGTGCACTCATCGCCCTCCCCTTCGTCACTCCGTCAATCGTCGCGGCCGTGGGCTTCCTGGCGCTCATGGACCTCCTCGGCAAGCACGGTCCCGTCGTTCGTGGCTGGTCGCTTTGGCCAGAAGCGGGCCCCGGAACCGTGTTGCTGCTCGTCGCCATGGTTTGGTTCAACCTCTCGCTCGCCGTCCGCATCGTCGAGCCAAGCGTCTCGCGTGCGGACCCCCGCTACTTGGAGCAACTTCGCCTCTTGCCCGGGGGGCAAACGCGTCTCGGTCGTGCGCGAAGGTGGTGGTGGCCGTTGCTTGGACCAGGATTGACCGCGGCCGCAGGACTGACGTTCACCTTCGCGTTCACCTCGCTGGCTCTGGTCCGTTGGTTGGCTCCAGACACCCTCACGCTGGAGGTCCTGCTGGCCGAGCAAGGCAGCGGCGCAGGCATCCCCGGCTACCGCGTTGACCTCAGCCGCTTGGTGCTTGGAGCGGCCGTGGCCCAAGCGGCCGTGCTGCTCGTTGCGGTGGCCGTGGTGAACACCATGCAACGACGGCACCGCTTCGCGCTCGACGCCGCCTCAAGCGATGCGGTGCGGAGGGGGCTGGCCGCAGGCGTGTGGGGGCACCCGCTCCTTCGATGGCCGTTGACCGGCGGCGCGGCCCTCTTCGCGGTGGCCCCGTTGGTGCTCATCGGTCTGGCTTCCCTTCGCGTACGCACACCCGATGGGTGGACCCTCGCGCTCGACGGTTGGCGCCGGGCCTTCCAAGGCGATGCAGGTGGAGTGACGCTGATGGAAGCCTTCTGGTCCACCCTGCAAACGGCGTCCATCACGGTGGCGCTCGCGTTGCCTGCAGGGTGGTACCTCGCCACGCAGGTGCATCGGGCTGAGCGGGACGGAAGGCGTGCATTTGCCCGTTGCGTGGACCTCCTGTCGATGGTCCCCCTCGTGGTGTCCGGCGCGATGGTTGGACTTGGATCGCTGCTCGGTCTGCTTCGTTTGGCGCCGGGCCTGCTCGCTTCACCTTGGCTGCTCCCTGTCGCCCACGCGACCCTCGTCCTGCCCATCGTGGTCAGGGTCTTGCTTCCCGCCATGCGACGCCTGAAACCGGAATTCGAGGCCTGTGCCGCCACGTTGGGGTTGGGACCTTGGCGTCGATTTGCACTGGTCCGCTGGCCGATGTTGCGGCCTGCAGCCATGGTGGCCGCAGGGTTGGCCCTCGCGTTTTCCCTTGGCGAGTTTGGCGCCTCATGGGTCATCGTGCGGTCCACCGACGCCTCCACCCTTGCGGTGCTCGTGGACACGTGGTTGGCCCGCCCGGGCTTCGACCCCACCACCCGGCCTGCGGCGATGGCCGTCGCCGTGGTGTTGGGCACCGTGACGATGACCCTGATGCTGATGCTCGAGCGATGGCGTGAAGACCGCGTGCTTGGAGGGCTGTGAGATGAGCAACCTCGAGGTGCGGAAAGCCGTGGTCCGTTTCGATGGACCGGCGGTCCTCGATGGGCTCGATCTCTCGGTCTCGGCCGGTGAAATCGTGGCCGTGCTCGGGCCAAGCGGGTGTGGCAAATCCACCTTGCTTCGCTCGATTGTCGGATTGCAACCCATGGAATCCGGGCAGGTGTGCCTGAACGGTCAGGACCTGACCGAGATGACCACCGAGCGACGCGGCATTGGGTTCCTGTTCCAGCGTCCTGTGTTGTTTCCAACGCGCGACGTCCGGGGGAACCTGCAGCTTGGCGTCCCTCGTGGCGTCCCGAACCAGGAGGCCGATGCCCGCATTTCAGCGGCCCTCGACGAGGTCGGGTTGGCGGGTTTTGAACCCCGTAGCGTCGAGGGCCTCTCGGGAGGAGAAGGGCAACGGGTCGCCCTCGCCAGAGCCTTGTTGGCTGAACCGAAGGCCCTCTTGCTCGATGAGCCCTTCTCGGCGCTGGACGGGGCCCTGAGGCAGCGGTTGGTGGACACCGTCCGTACCCTGCTCAAGGCGAGGGGGCTTCCTGCCGTCCACGTTACCCACGATGCCGATGAAGCCAAGGCCATCGCGGACCGGTGCCTCCTCATGGAGGCGGGTCGGCTGAAGGAGGGGGCGCTTTGACCGGGCATCAGCACGGACGTCGTCTCCTGTTCCACCTCGTCCAACTCGGCGTAATCGCCCTCGGCTCCTACATGTTGGCGAACCTGTGGAACGCGGCCAACGCCACCAAAGACCACGCCATCGCCTTGCCCCTGGACGCCCACGTCCCGCTGTTGCCGTGGACGACGGTGATCTACCTCGGTTTCTTCCTGCTCTACATCGTCCCGGCCGTGATGGCCTTTGGACACGACGAACGGATGGCTGAACTCGATCGAATCGTGCCGATGATGGTCGGATGGACCGTCCTGCACAGCCTGTTCTTCGTGCTCGTGCCGGCCGAAGTGCCACGCTCGCAAACCCCAACTGACGCATGGTTGCTCGAGGTCATCCGCAGTTCGGACCACCCGTGGAACGCCTGGCCAAGCCTGCACGTCGTGCACGTGATCCTCCTTGCCGGCCTGGTGGACCGCTGGTCCTCGGCGGAGGAGCGAACGATGCGGCGACCCGTGGTCGGCCTCGTGGTCGTGCTGGTCATCCTCTCGACGTTCACCACCGAACAGCACTACGTGTGGGACGCCATCAGCGGCATAGGCACCGGCACGTTGGGCTGGTGGCTCATCACCAAGCGGATGGCCATGCTTCAGCCAAAGACGGCCGCCACGGCGGATTGATTGGTCAGGAAAAGGGTCAGGCCGACACCGGCCATGATCATCATCCACGAGCCAACGAGTTTGATCATCCCCGTGGCGCGCTTCAGGACGTTGATCATCATCTGGCGGCCCAACCCGACCATCACCACGACGACGATCATCAGCACGAGCAGACCGAGCATCAAGCCGGCCAGGCCGGTGACCACAGCGGTGCGTCCAAGCGTGGCCAAGAAGACGACGAAGGGCAAGACCGCGGCGGCGGTGCAGTCGATGCTGGCCGCCGCGTATCCGAATCCGTAGAGGTACATGTTGCGTCGCGGGGTGAAGGTGGCGTCGGATTCGGTGGTCGAATAGCGGTCGACGAACTTTTGGACGAAACCCATCAGGTGCGAGGTGATGCCAATCAGCATCAGGGAACCGAGCACGATGAGCAGCACGGCCACGGCGATGGCGATGTAGTGAATCAATCCAGAGCGGGCAAAGGCCTCGCCCATCACGGCAGCGACCAGGCCAATGATGAGGAAGAAGGTCAGCATGCCA
>DUHJ01000061.1 GCA_013330925.1 Candidatus Poseidoniaceae archaeon
CCCAAGGCGTCGCGCAGCGAGAGGACCAGTGAGCCGTTCATCGCGCTCGGTGAAGCACCAAAGGACACGACCGTCCCGTTGATCCAAATGTCGTCGCCAAGGTCCAACACGCTGTTGTTGGCGCCGGGGCCTTCGAGGGTGGCCGTCAAGTTCGGTGCATCGCGCACGTCGAGCACCAGGCCCGTCGTGGTGGGGCGGAGATGGACGTCGCCCGTGATGGGGACACTCGTGTCGGTCCAGCCGGAGAATCCGAGGAGCGCGGAGATGTTCGTCTTCGTCTCAAATTCGTCAAGGACGAGGTCGAAGACCCAACTTCCGTCGGGGTTGACCGGAGCGGTCAGGTTGACGCTTCCGTTCACTGTGGACGTGTAACTGAGCCAAACTTCCAGACCCTCAATGCCGTCGAAGACGTTGAAGGGCACGGTTTCTGCCTGCAGTTGACCGGAGATTTCCGTCGTGGCGCCCGCGCCGACGATGGGCGCGTTGATCGCCGACGGCCCAAGATGGGTCAACGTGCTGTTGTCAGACACGTTGACGGCGTTGGTGTATGGAATGCCCCCGTTCGAAACGTAGCCTTGCTCAACGTGCTGAATCACGATGCCGGCGAAGCCAGGTGCAATGGGTTGTGCGGGGATGCCGCTCATGTTGAAGTTCCCGTTTGCGTCGGTGAACGTCGAGCCGACTTGACGGTCTGGGCTGGCGGCGATGCCGGGCACGTTCGCGACCTCTCCAATGGGCACAAGGAAGGCAGCCAGCGGCTGGTCCGCCACCGGGGTGGAGTTGTCGGCATAGCGGAGCTGGCCGCTGATGTTGAACGACGTTTGTGCATTGCGTTCCCAACTCAACGGCGAGAGCGACTGGTTGACGATCTCCAAGGCTTCTGCGTCGGGACATGCTTCGAAGGGCACCCAACCGAGGTCGGTGTTGCCGTTGGCGGCGTCCTGCTGCAGGTGGACTTCCGCCCACGTGGTCCGGTCGTCGTTGGTGACCGCGTAACCGTTCCCAGTCCACGTGCCACCGGCGAAGCCGGACACGGACCGTGCGGGGAGCCCAGCCAAACGGGCCATCGTCACGAAGGTCGTGGTGAATTCCTGGCAGGTCCCCTCGTTGGCGATCTCGAGCAGGTGGACCGCGAGGTCTTGTTCACCGTCCAATCCTGAGCCGTTGTAATTCCGCTTGAATTCAGTCGTAGCGTTCCCTTCCTTGAGGAAGGTCGCGATCGCGTCTGCCGTGCTCCATGCGTCCGAAGCGCCCGCTTGGGCGACGACGGCCTCGGTGATGTTCAAGGCGATGGACCAAGGGTTGCTTCGGTTCCTCAAGCCGTCGTCGAGGAAGAGCGCATACGTGTCGCTTTGGTTGGCGATGGTGGTGGACGCAAGCGTGTCCCAATCAAACCAATATTCAGGCGAGAGGGCGATGAGGCTCTGTAGGAAGCCAGATTCCACGGTGACGATGAACGTGTCATTCGTACGCTGCAATTCCGTGCTGGCATCGGCCCAGAACGAGTGGTTGATGGTGGACAGCGGAAGGGGGACGCCGGTCCCGATGAACTCAACATCGTACTGCATGTTCCACGACACCGTGTCGTTGCTGAACCCAAGGTCTGCCATGCCGGAGAGGTTCTCAAAATTCACGAACAATTCGTTGCTGGGGTGAACCGCAGCGATGTGCGCGTAGGTGGAGCCGGTCGGGAAGTCGTTGGTCACTTGCCGCCATCGATGCACTTGGTCGAGGTCGACGGTCCCGGAGGTGTTGTTGGCGTAGAAGAGCACCTGAGATTGAGGGAAATCGTCCGTGGGATCGAACGGGTTTTGGGGCGCACCAACACAGCCGGAGGCCCAGAAATTTCCGGGACACTCCACACCGTCGGACACACCGCCGCCGTCGGTGTCGGGGTTGCGCCAGTCGGTGCCGGTCAGGTTCTCGACCGCGTCGGGAATCCCGTCGCCGTCGAAATCGTCGGGCAGCACGTCGTCGGAGGGGTCGTTTTCGGGGTTCGTACCGTCGAAATACTCGTCAAGATCGTTGACGCCGCCTGCGTCTGTGTCGAAGTCGTCAGGGTCCGTGACCCAGACGTCGGAAGATCCGTTGAGGATTCCAATGCTGTCCAACGTGCACCCTGTGGAGTTCTCAAAGTAACTGTTCAAACCGTCGCCGTCAGGATCCAGGGCGTTTTTGCAGGGGTCCAAAGGATCGGTGTTGTCCCGGACCACCTCACCGAAATCGTTGACGCCGTCGTTGTCCGTGTCGGCCAACGTCGGGTTGGAGAACCAGCCGAACACACCCAGCAATTCCTGCCAATCCGCGAGTCCATCACCGTCGGAGTCCGTGTAATCGTCATCGCAATAGGTGCGCGTCGTGCTGATGGTGCCGTCTTGGGTCGCCTGCGTGTGACAGAACGAACCGTTGCGGTTCGCCACGTCGGTCACCGAGGGCGGAGGTGCGAGGTTGACGCCGATGAGGACGTTGTTGACCGTGGCAGCGTAGGCGAAAGACGTCCACGTGCCTGAGACGTTGTACCAGCCCGTGCCACCATCGGGGTTGAATCCACTGCCGTTGGCCACGGTCAAGCGATTGACGCCGTTCCAGTTGGCCACCGTGGTCACGAAATCGACAAGCGAATCACAGGGGTCGGTCCCATGCGACACGTTTCGCTCGTCGCCGTCGTTGACGCCGCCACCGTCGGTGTCGGCGATGTCCCATGCGGTGCAGGAGAGGTTCTCTTCCCAGTTCTGAATGCCGTCGTTGTCGAAATCTCCGGCATCCTCACGGCGCGTTGGATCGGTCTCACCCGCGTCCACGATGCCGTTGCCGTTGGCGT
>DUHJ01000178.1:0-1007 GCA_013330925.1 Candidatus Poseidoniaceae archaeon
CGTGGTGGTGGCCGACTACAACCACCTGTTCAACGAGGGCGTGAGGGACAGCACCTTGGCCGCCCTTGGATTGAAGCTGGAGCAGTTGATCATCGTGGTGGACGAAGCCCACAACCTTCCCGAACGCATTCGAAGCGGGCTGGAACGACGGTTGACGCCTTTGTTGGTGCGAAACGCCAAGCCTGACTTGGAGGAACACCTTGGCAACGTGTCCGAACGCTTGGGCCGAGGTCCGCATACGGACATGATCGAATGGACCACACAGGTCATGGACGCCCTCGCCCCACTGGTGCAGGGTTACTTCGCTCGCTTGCACACCGACCTTGCGGCAGCAGCGGACGACGCCGTACGCCGAAGGAGAAAGGGGGAACGCGGCGTGTACGAACCAAAGGAACTCGAGGTCAAGGCCGAAGAACTGCTGGGCCTCATCAACGACGCCTGCGACACGGTGGACGGCGTCTCAGGACAAACCACCCTGACCACGCCAGCACCCGCGGCCACCGTGGAGCGCCTCGACCGGCTCAACGTGCTCCGTGAGGTGCTTCGTGACGCGGAGGTCGAAGTCGATCCAGAAGCGACCCAAGACGCAGAATCCGATGCCCAGCGGCTCGGAGCGGTCCTGGACGACCTCGTGCGCTTTGGCGACACCACAGGCCACCTGTTCTGCTTCTCGCCTGAAGGACGAGCCGGCCGCATCACGTCGCACCTGCTCGACCCCGGGCTGGTCAGCGGACCGGTCCTCAACGCTTCGGCAGGGGCGGTGCTGATGTCGGGCACGCTTTACCCACCGTCGATGTATGCTGACCTGCTCAATCTGCCCGTCAAGCGCACCACGGTTCGCAGTTACCCGTCTCCCTTTGCCTCGCAACGAAGGCCCGTGGTCGTCGCCACGGACGTCACCACGACCTACCGACAACGCTCACCCGCGAACACCGCGCGGATGCAAGAACACCTTCGTGCCCTCATCCAAGCCGCACCGGGCCACGCGGCGGTCTTCGCCCCGTCCT
>DUHJ01000178.1:1293-6371 GCA_013330925.1 Candidatus Poseidoniaceae archaeon
CCCAAGCCGCACCGGGCCACGTGGCGGTCTTCGCCCCGTCCTACGCCTTGCTGGAGGAGATCGTCACCGACGCGCATTGGCCCGTGCACCGCACCATCGTGGAATCCTCAGACTGGGACAAATCGAAGGCCGACGAAGTCCTTGACACCCTCGAACGTGAACGCGAAGCAGGGCGCAAGGTCCTGCTTGCTGGCACCTTTGGCGCCCGCTTGTCGGAGGGCGTTGACTACCGTGGCGGATTGCTCGATGCCGTCGCCTGCATCGGCCTACCCATTGCCCCACCCGGCGTCGTTCAAGACGGGCTCAAGGCCTTCGTCGGAGAGCGTTTCGGCAAGGACAAGTCATGGCGGTACACCATGACCCAACCTGCGGTCAACCGTGTCCTTCAGGCGATGGGACGCCCCATCCGTGGCATCGGCGACCGTGCCGTCGTGCTTCTGCTGGATCAACGCTGCGAGCAACCGATGTACCGCAAGTGCTTCCCCAGCGACCTGCAGATGGTCCCGATGAGCGACCCGAACGGATTGAAGCGGCTGGCTGAACGCTTCTATCGACGTGTGCCTCGTGTCCCCACACCTTGATGAAGGGTCAAGCGGACCAACACCCATGGAGGAGGAGACGACCACGCCCCTCGCGGCACGTCCAGAGGACCTCCATGCCGAGGTGGCCGCTGAAGCAAGCCACCTCGAAGAAGTGCGTCAGAGGCACACCTTCCACCTTGTCACCGCCGGGATGCTTCCCGAGACGCACTTGGCCAACATCGAGCCCGAACGTCGGTTGGCCTGGATGGTCGAGGAACTCCACGGCCGCTCAGATCCAGACGGCCTGACCCTGCCCATGGCCGGCGTTGATGAACACGAATTGACGGCTGAAGTCGTGGAAGGCGACCAGGGCAGCATGCTTCGCATCAAAATCGAACAGGACGGCGCCCCCACCTTGGAGCGCGAACTTCCCCTTGCGGCGGACGCCAAAGACGTCAACCACCACTTCGTGGACGGGCACTTGATCGTCCGCTGGTGAGCGTCAGTACTTGCGCTCAACTTTGGCGTGCTTTTTCGGCTTTGGAGGGCTGGGTTCGCCACCACCTCCCCGACGCCCGAGCAGCACGCCGAGCACCAGAACCAACACGAGCAGGGCCACGCCTGCTACGATGATGGTCAAGTTGTCCATTGAACCGAGATCAGCAGCGGCCCCGTCATCAGAAGCCTCAACCTCTGTACGTGTGGCGTCGTCGGGGAACGCATCCGTGACATCACCCACGCCATCGCCATCACGATCGCTTTGTTCGGTGGCATCGTCGGGGAAGGCGTCCTCAGAGTCAGCGACACCGTCGCCGTCGCCGTCACGCTCGAGCACCGTCAGAGCATCCTCGATGACGTAAGACTCGCGTTGCCCACCGATGGTGTACGCCTCGATGTGGAGGGAGTACATTCCCACGTCGGTACCAAGGGGCAGATCCATGCTGAGGTCCCATACCCCGTTGTCCGGGTTCGTGAGGAGGGTGCGAAGGTCGCCGTCGCTGGCCCAACTTGCTGGTGCAGGACCATATGCGGAAGCAAAGGGCGCGTCTGTGAAGTCCACAGCGGTCGCCTCACCACGGTTGGCGGTGGTCCCGGTCCCGGTTTGACCCCACTTTGAACGGCCCCAGCATTGGACGATGCCGTCTTCATGCAGGGCACAACTGTGGTCAGCTCCAACCTCAACGTCGACGAAACCTGAGGATTGGTTGATGACCGAGGGCAACCAAGTGTGCCCTTGGTTGGGCCCGTTGGCCAAGCGGCCGTAATTGTCGTGCCCCCAACAGCCCATGGAGCCATTGGCATAGACCACGCAGATGCTGTGGTAGTTCACACCGACGTCAAGCACCGTCAGGTTGTCCGGAAGGTGAGCGAGGGTTGGGACGCTGCGCCGGGTGGTCGTGTTGTCTCCAAGTTGGCCGTAGTTGTTCTCACCCCAACACGCCAACGTTCCATCGTCAAGCACCGCGCACGATACGTGCCCGCCGATGCTGATGGACGTCGCTCGACGCCCATCGGGGAGCACGGCGTTTGACCCAGGCCCATGCTGGTTCGCGTTCGTGCCGTTGTCGCCGAGTTGACCCACGTGGTCACGCCCCCAGCACATCACGCCCCCGTCGTTCATGAGCGCGCACGTGTGGGTGTCACCGCCGTCCACCTGAACCGGCTCACGGCCTTCTGGGAAAACAACGCCAACAGGCGTTGGGCGGGGATCGTTGGTGTCTGCACCGTTGCCGACCTGACCGTTGTTGTCCAGTCCCCAGCAGGCCATGGATGCATCATCGAGGATCGCGCAAGCGTGGTACCCGCCAAGACCAATGGAAACAGCCGTCCGAACTGAAGGGAGGACCACAGCGTTCGTCGGCGCGCTGTACGTGTTCGTCATACCATCACCGAGTTCACCATTTGTGCCGTAACCCCAACACCACACGGTGCCGTCGTCCAACAGAGCGCAAGCGTGGGTTCTCGCAGCGTGAAGTTCCATCACGTGGCGGCCTTCGGGTAGAGCCACGAAGGTGTTCGGGCGGACTTGATTCGCATTCTGTCCACCGTCCCCAAGCTGGCCGTGGCCGTCGGAACCCCAACACATGGCAGAGCCGTTGTCCAGCACCGCACAGCTCATGCTGGAACCGACCGCGAGCATCGGGCCACCGGTTGGGCGGGCCTCGTCAGCGCCGACGAGTTCGACACGAAGTCGGGAGAGGTCCTGATACTCGCTCAGATCAAGGCTGCAGGTGAGGCCGCCGTCCACACGGACGTCACCTTCCTCGCAATCCAGCACGTCGGTCAACGCCACGGGAGCCGTGCTGGCCAGAGGCAAGGCTAACGCGCCGAGCATCACAAAGGTCAGCCAAAGGCCTGCACGCATGTCGTGAAGAGGGATAGGCCCTCATTCAACCGTTCGGTCGATTCACAGCCCACGAGGGATGATCTTCTGGATGCTGGTGACTTCCGTGGCCATGCGGTCCATGGCAACCTTCGCGGCTTGGGCATGGCCCTCGCTCATCTCGTCACGACCGTAACGGGCTTGTTCGAACACGTTGTCGAGCTGCACCAAGGCTTCCTCGCTGACGGCGGGCATGGCTTGGCGGATCGCCGCCTCGAACTCACGCACGGTCTCGAAATCCCGGCGGAGGAATTCGCGCTTCTGAAGCACGACGCAGAGGTCGGTGTAGCATTGGAAGATGGCCTCACGGACGCTGTCTCCAGCGGCCAAGAGTTCCGCGGTGTATGCGAAGACTTCGGCGGCCTCCTCCATGAGCGTCGCCTGCTGGCGACGGCGGTAGAGCACAAGACCCACCGCGAGGGCGGCGACCAAGAGCACGATGGACCCGACAAGTGCACGGGCGGTCGATGAGGCCTCATCGCTGTAGGTGTACGCAGGGTTGAATCCTTCCGCAGCGTTGGCTTGGAACGCGGCAAGCGAAGCGTCCGTCAGGCGCTCACCGCCCGCATCAAGCAGCACCAAGAGCGTCAATTCACCAAATTCTGATGCATCGCCGTAGGGCGGGTCGTGGTTGAAGGCGAAGGTCGCCACGCCGTCGTTGTCGGTGACCACGACGAGTTTCAGGAGTTGGCTGCTGCTCCCGTCCTGGACCACACGGCTGCCGTTGGCGTATTCAAGGTACAGCGAGAAGCCAACGTCGGGAATGCCTTCACCGCTGTCGTCCGCATTGACGAAGATGCGTCCAGCGAAATCTTCCTCCTCGTCTTCAACGACCTCGTCAAGTTCGACCACGATGGTCGCGTCCACCTTGATCAGCGCAAAGGTCACGGCCATGCCGGAGTTGAGGTTTCGAGTGGTGTTGAGGCCGCTGGTCACGTGGAAGGGTTGCACGCCGAGCGGGTTCCACATCGGCACCCGCAGCGTGAGGCTGAAGTTGCCGTCGTTCCACTGAACGCGTTCCAAGGTGTAGCACGTTGGGGTGGTGGCAGCAGTGGTGCAGCCTGTGCCGTTGCTGAGGGTAAGGTCGAGGTCTTCGAAGACCTCTCCTTCACCGCCGACTTCGGAAACAGAGCCCGTGATGACCAAGGTGCGCAGAGCGTCCGAACGCACCGCAGTTCGGTCGGTCACGGCGTCGATGGTCACGACCACATCGGACCAGACGGTCCCAACAATGGAGGCTTCCGTGGGTCGGTGAGCGAGTTCACCCTCAAAGCGGACCTCAAGGTCGTGAACACCACGGGCGAGGTCGAGCTCGACCGGAACGCTGGCGATCCAGGTGCCGTCATCGAGGGTCGTCGCGACGGTCACGAGGTTCCCGTCGAGGTAGACCTGAACGTCACGGCCGGGCAGGCCAGCCTGAGCGGCGTCATCGACGTCGTACAAGCGTCCGGAGATGCGCCAAAGGTCACCACGGGTGACTTCGTCGTCGCTGTCGAAGGTCAGGCTGATGGCCGAGCGGTGGCTCAGGTAGAAGCTCGCATTACCGGTGCCTGCACGGTACCACCCTTGGGCGTCTGCCGTGGCCACCATGACGTGGTCTCCAAAGACGAAGATGTCGGGAACAACCCACGTGTAGGTGAACGTGCCGTCGGCTGCGGTGGTCACTTCACCGATGTTCACGCCTTCGACCTCCAGCACGACCATGTGGTCGGCCAAGCCAACGAGTTGGTTGTCGACCACTTGCCCGGTGATTTGGACTTGGTCGGCGACCGCGATGACGTCGTCGAGGTCCACCGTGACGAGG
Source organism: Candidatus Poseidoniaceae archaeon (assembly GCA_013330925.1). Classification (GTDB taxonomy): domain Archaea; phylum Thermoplasmatota; class Poseidoniia; order Poseidoniales; family Poseidoniaceae; genus MGIIa-L3; species MGIIa-L3 sp11892u. The sequence goes on from DUHJ01000178.1 coordinate 6,002, forward strand.
ATCGGCGCATACACGTTCCAGACGCCGGTGGCGTTGCTGGGCAGGTAGAGCACGTTGCCCGTGAAGCGGACTTCCATCCCCGTTGGACCGAGCGTTTGGTCGGCGGCCACGGGATGAACGGCGGTGAACGAGCCGTTGGCGTCGGTGTTGACGTTCGTGAGGAACACGCCGTCGAGCCACACTTCGATGGTGGCGTCGGGGATGGCATCGTCCACTTGACTCAGAAGCACACCAGAGATGACGATCGTGCTTTCACGGTCCACATCGCCGCTGCCGCTGGTCAGCAGGATCTTGCTGGGCATGCTGACGTTGAAGTCCACGTCGGTCTGACTTGGGAGGTAGTACTCAGGGTTGGCAGGGTCGCCAACGC
>DUHJ01000121.1:0-3287 GCA_013330925.1 Candidatus Poseidoniaceae archaeon
GACGACGTCACAGATGGTGTCGATGAGTTGTTCGGCTGAGCAGGCTTCAAAGGACCCGCGCATCAACGCAGGGTGTCGGCATGTCGTGGGACGAGGGCGGTTGGGACGAGTTGGCCGAGCGGTCAGCACAACGCCGCCGCCGCCGCCGCTCACGCTCCGACATGAACAAGGAAGAGGCCGCCGACCTCGCTCATGAGAAGGCCGAGCGTGACGCCTTCGTGTCCGGCCTCGACGAAGGGGGGTCCCACTACCGCTGGATGAAAGAGAAGCGCTACAGAGGCATGTTTCGAGACATCGAAGGCAAACTGCAAGGTGTGCTGGGGTCTGGCCCCTTCGAATGGGTGGACCGTCGAGTCTTCGACCAGGTCTTCGATCGGTTGACCCTGCTCTCCGTCTACAAATTGATGACCTCGGGAGCCATTGACACCTTGGATCACCCCATCGCCCGAGGAAAAGAAGCGCACGTGTTCCACGGCACGGACCTTGACGGTCGGTCCGTGGCGGTGAAGATTTTCCACACCTCCAACGCCGTTTTTCGGAACTTGATGCAGTACATCGAGGGGGATCAGCGCTTTGGTGGACTGAAACGACGCCACAGAGATCTCGTGGACATTTGGGTCAGGAAAGAACACCGCAACCTCGAACGCTTGAAGCGCTGGGGCCTGCCGGTTCCTCAGGCCATTGCGGTGCACCGTAACGTTCTGGTCATGGAGTACATCGGCACGGAGGTTTCTCCAGCGAACAAATTGCGGGAAGTCGACGTTGAACGTCCGGAGGAGGTCTACGACATCTTGCTCCATTTCTTGGCCGTGGCATGGCAAAAGGCACGCCTCGTGCATGGCGATTTTTCGCCGTACAACATCCTGTGGCATGACGGAAAACCGGTTGTCATTGACGTCGGTCAAGCGGTGATCGACACGCACCCTAAGGCACGTGAATTCCTCGTTCGCGACGTCACGAGGTTGGTTGAGTGGGGTCAGAAACAGGGCTTGGACGTCGACCTTGCAGAGGCCTTGGCCGACGTGTTGGAAATGCCGCTTGATGACGTCGAAGAAGAGGACTGATCATTCCTCTTCCCATGTGACGGACTCGTCTTCGGCGAGGTCCATCATCGCCTCGACGGCGTCCTCGTCTTCGGGGTCCACTTGAGAAGCGCGGAACCGGCGGTGGCGTCGCTCACGCGCTTGGCTTAGACCGGGAACAAGGTTCTCGAAACCTGTGCTTTCCAGATCGGTATCTTCACGGAGTTCAATCGTCTCAAGGCTCCGACGCTCGAGCCGATTCTTGCGCGTGGTGCGCTCGAGGAAGCTCAGGACCGAGCCGTGTTCTGCCCCTCCAGCGATCATGTCCACGGCTTGGCGGGCAAGGGCAAGTCCTTCCTCGGGTCCAATGACCACGACCGTGGACTTGTAGATCGTGATGCTTGTCGCCGTTAGCCCTTCGATGCGTTGCCGAATTTTTCCTTGGCTACCGATGATACGGGAGCGAATGCGCTGAAGTTGTTTGCCGCGCTTTCCGACGTGGTCCCGAAGGTCGACCATCTCGAAGTAGCAATCGTCTTCGAAGAGGGTCAGGGCGGTGTTGGGCGCCATGCCGCGGCCAATGGCCTTGATCACGTCCGGCATCTTGAGTGCCTTCACTGGGTCGTATGTCCCGGGTTCGCCCCACTCCACCTCGACGTCACCGGTCTCGGAATCGATGGCGATGAATTCGGCTCCAGCGGCTTTGGCCAAGGCCTTCACCGTGCCTCCTTTGGCGCCGATCAGCACCGCGATGCGGTCTTTCGGAACCCGAGGCAGGGCCTGACGCATGTTGGCTCGGAACTGCCGCTCCCTTTCAATCCCGTGGGCGCTGCGCGAGGATGCTGCAAACGAGCCCCGCAAGCAGGAGGAGGCCAACCGAGGGTGCAAAGGAAGGGACGAGGCCAGGGCTGATGGAGGCGCCCGTGACCACGAAGTGGATGGCGTTGTTTCCCTCGTCGTATTCGTCGATGACGTCGGACGGGTCGATGACGACGCGAATGTCAAGTTGACCTTGGAGGGTGACGCTGAGGTTCCACGTCATCGAAACCGTCCCGTTCTCCAAGCTTTCGGCGGGGAGCGTTCTTGATTCCATGACCGTCCAATCCACGGCTGCAAAACGATCTGCAGGAGCGGTTTCCAGCCGGACGGTCACGGTGCCGTCGTAGCCTTCGTTGGATTCCAAGGTCGCATCGATCTGCACGGCGCCTGTGGTTTGCCCGGGTCGAACGATGATGCGGTCGATGGTGGTGTTCGAGGCGTTCCACATCAGGTCAAGTCCCGGAAGGACCTGATAGGATGCGGATGGCGTGACGATGGTGTTGCCTGCTTCATCGACCACGGTTGCACGGAGCAACAGGTACTGACCGGATTTTGTCGCCCAAGATTGGAGGTCGAGGCTGGTGTTCAGCCCTGCGTTGTTCCCGAGGGTGATCCATCGTCCTGTGATGTCAGGAATGCTCCCTACGCCGTTGGTGTCGAAGCCGTATTCGATGATCGAGGTCGTTTGGTCAACGCCAGATCCAGCGTCTTCCGCAACGTAGCGGATTGGAGCCGGGTCCTGACGGTTCGTGGTCAATTCTTCCACCACCCAACCGTACCCTTCCGGGGCGGTCAGGTCAACGTTGACCGGGAGTTGGGCGATGTCACCGACGTTCCCGACCCGATCCACGCTGCGAAGGTACACGGTGTTCTCACCCTCCGGCAGCGTCAATTCGAGGCTGTCCGCGGTCGTGCTTTGCCACGTCGTCCCGTCCAAGGAGTAGTCCGTGGACGCCACACCAGAGCCGAATCCATCGTCGGCGCTGGTCTTCAGACCGTTGAGGGTGATGTCGCTGTCCGCCTGCCATCCGCCGCTGCTGCCCACGGTGATCGCACCGATGGTTGGCCCCGTACGGTCGATGCCGATGAACCGGGTCAAGGAGGCGGACAGGCCCGAGCCGTCGAGAACGTTGAGTCGGGGGTTCCACGTCCCCTCGCCAAGGTCGCCCGGCGACCAATCCCAACCGTAGGCGAGGGTGCCTGGGCCGTCGGTGGCCGGATTGCCAGAACCGGGGACGTTGGAAATCGTGGCCCGCTCAAGGTCGTCGTCGCTGGCACCCCAGCGGAATTGCAAGGTTCCGTTGGCCGGGGTGGCGAACCACCATCGGTCGTTGGAGGAGCTGCCGTTTCCTGCACCGGGGTTCAAGACGTTGAAGGCGGTGATGACGGGCACCTGATTTGCGACGGTGAAGTTGGATGAAAACCCGATCACCTCATCGCCGACGT
>DUHJ01000121.1:3588-6860 GCA_013330925.1 Candidatus Poseidoniaceae archaeon
TCGATCACCTCATCGCCGACGTCGGCATCGTGGCCCACAGCACGTAGTTGGTAGGATCCGTTCGACAACGTCGTGGTGTCAACTTGAGCGAACCAAGGGCTGGAACTTCGGTTGCCGATGCTGCTCCATCCGCTGCCGTCGCTGATGTCAATGCGCAACCAAGACACGTTTCCCGTTCCGCTGGTCGTGACCGTGACCGAGAGAAGGCCGGTGACCGATGCTCCTTCGGACGGGCCACTGAAGGTCAAGGACAGTGCACTGCCGGTCAGTGAAGGTGCAGGGGCCTCTTCCAATGCAGGTGCAGGGGCCATGGGCACGGCCATCGCCAGCACCATGATGGCGAGGAGAAGCACTGAACACGCCCCCCTCATGGCCCATAGACCGCTCCTGCCGTCCTTCAATCCTCCCATTCACTGAGGGACCGGGGCCCGGAACCGTGTCGCATGGAGAGAGGTTCAAGTGCTGTGCGAACGTGTTCTGTCCTATGTCCAAGCGTCCTGCCATGGTGCTGCTGGCGCTCCTGCTCTGCAGTTTGGCGAGTCCGATGGCGGTCAGTGCGGAACTCAGCGGGTCGATTGAAGTCGACGCCTCAAACGTCACGTTGCAGCCCAGTGCCCCGTCTGCCGGGGATGACATGGCGATCAGCATCGTGTTTTTGAACACCGCAAGCCAAACCGCGTTCACGGTCGAGTACACCGTATACAAGGACGCCGTGAACCCTGACAAGGTGCTCGAGCAGGGCATCATTGAAGAAATCCCGGCCAACGGCATGGACACGAAAACGGTGTATTGGAACGGATTGACCGAAGGTGCGCATCGCGTGTGGATTTCCTTTGAACATGCAGGTGACACCCGTCAAACCTTGTCCGTGCCTTTCAACGTCAGCGGATTGCCGGACCTCAGGGTCACCGGAGCCGAGGTGCTCAACGCCTCCGAACTGAGGACGGGCGACGCGGCGACCGTTGAAGTCGACGTGAGCAACATCGGAACTGAATCCGCCGGTGCAAGCGTCCTGGGCGTGGCCCTGAACGGCGTCGCCCTCGGGAACGTGGCCATCGGCGCCCTCGGCGCCGGTGAAACGACGACGGTCAACGTTGAATTCGACGCGCCACCGACCGGTGAGTACGTGTTGCGACTGACGCCTGACGCCGAGGACAACGTGGTGGAATCTCAGGAGGAAAGCCAGGACTACGACCTCACGGTTACCGTGCATCCTCGTATGGACCTTCGTCACAAAGGAGCGCCCACCGTCACCGTCGTGGAGGGGGCCCTCAACGGTCCCTGGACGGTGTCGGGCGAAATCGAGCGTTTCGACGGAGACGGGACGGTCGACGTACCGATGCGGTTGGAAGTGCCCAACGACAACGGAGAGACCCTCATGCTTGGCAGTTTCAGCGTCACCGTCGAAGGCCAAGGCTACGCCGTCTCGACGTGGTCCACGACGATCGTTCCTGACGACGTGATTGGCCTGCAGCGCGTGGCTCGCGAAGTGGTGGCTGTGATCGATCCTTTCGGGACCGCTTCCTTCGTCCAGGAGTCCACGACCAACGACCGCAGCCCGCCCGGAAACCTCGATCTCCTCCCTATTCCGGACGTGCAATTGGATCCGCCGTTCCCTTCTCCAGCGGAACCCAGTTCCGGTGACGCCGTGCTGTGGTACGTCGGGATTTCGAACGTGGGAGAAATCCCAGTCCGAGGGACGCTGGAGTATTCGTTTGAAGGCTTGGATTACGAGGAACCCATCTCCCTCAACGCCGCTGAGAACATCATGTGGCGTCCCGAGAACCCGCTCCCTACGGCCCTCGGAGAGCACGCCGCAGAGTTCGTCGTTCGCTACGTGCCCGACGTCGATTCTTGGGACTTTGATCCTGACAACAGCCGGGCAACGGTGACCGTTCAGGTCAGCGCTCCGCTTCGGTTGGCATGGAACACACCGAGCCTCGCGCTGGTCGACGCCAGCGGTGCAGCGGCCTCGGCGCCGTTGACGCCCGGACAAAGCTACACGATGTCGATCGGGGTGACCTCCGTTGAAACAGGATCCGTCAACTACACCTGCGACGACGGCGGCACCACGGTGTTCGAAACCGTCCCCGTGGTCATCGACACCCGCGGGCAGCGAGCGACGGTCTCGTGCACCTTTGAGGCCCAAACCGGGCAAACCGCCGTTCGCTTGGTACCCGACGACGTGGACGTTTCATCCGTCTATTCCCGTGCTTATCCCAGTGCAGCGGTCTTGGACGATTCCATTTCTGACGAGCAACGTTCCCTTCGTGGCCTCCTGAATTGGGCGGGTTTGCTGGTGCTCGTGTTGATCGGCGTGCTGGTGCTCGGCGTGATCATCACCCGAGACCGTGACGAAGAGGTCGAACGCGACATCTTCGAGTATTGCCCGTCGTGTGACGGAGAGTTGGAAGGTGACGAAGACCGTTGTCCTCATTGCAATTTCAACCTCGCAAAGGCTCGGCTACAGTTCCACGATTGCCGTGCCTGCGGCGAATCCATCCCCGACCTCATGGAGAACTGCGCCTACTGTGGCGCACCGCAAGACGTGGCCTCCTTCTTCGAACAGCGCAAGCGCATTGTCCGCAAGGAAGCGGTCGCGATCGAAACGCCGGTCGTGGAGGAAGAGGACGAGGACGAAATCGTCAGCGGGACCGAAGACTTCGCCGCCACCGTCCAAGCCTTCGGATATGGCGAGGACGACCTCGAAGAAGAGTGGGACGAAAACATCGACTTGGCGGAGGCTGAAGTCACCCAAGCACAGGACCGCTTGGATGCCATGGAGGTGGACTTCGACGCCATGACCGAGGAAGAACTCGAAGCATGGGAGAATTCGGCCACTCCAACCTTGCAATCGACGGAGGACGCCTTCGGCGGTCAAGACATTGACGACATCATCGCCGCCAAGGGCGACGTTCAATCGCTCAAGGACGACGGTTCCGAACTTTCGGCTTCCGACGCCGGCATTCGTGAACGCCTGTTCGAATTGACCGGTGAAAAAGGCGTGCTCCCGGGTGAGAAGGTGCGGGTCGACATTGGATTGACGGACAGTGGGTTGGCCGGCAACGAAATCGAGGAAGCCACCGCGGACTTTTCCTTTGACGACAACACGCCCTTGCCGAAATCAACGGGCGGTTCAGACGATGCGGACGACGAATTGTCCCCCAAGCGGGCCAAGCCGAAACGCCGTCGCTCCGCCACACGTCGTCGGCCTTCCGAGGCCGAGGAAACACCGGCGATGGCCGAGTGCGGTGCCTGCGGTGCTGAGATCC
>DUHJ01000172.1 GCA_013330925.1 Candidatus Poseidoniaceae archaeon
GACCTCCGCCGCTCGATGGTGATGATGGACCTGAGCGGTGCTTCTGAACCTGACCACGGGCTGATCCGTGACGTCCTGCTCAACCCTGAGGCGTACCGTGACTTCCTGCTCGATGCCTACCGCCAAGCGTGGGAAGATGGCGTCATCACCGAGGATGAAATGGAGGAGTTGCGTTCCTTCCAGACGGCGCTCCGCATCTCCGACGACGAAATGGAAGAGATCGCCGAGGAAGCAAAGGACGCCGCTCAGTCCCAAGAGTGATCTGGGCCGAGCATCTTCACAGCCAAACGCTCTGCTTCTGACCTTCGACGTTGTTCAAGTCCTGCGCCAGCAGACAACAACAACACCCCAAGCAAGGCGGTGGCGAACGGCGCGGCAAGGTAGGACCCTGCGGCATTCAAGGCATCGTGACTGGGCAGGTCCGACGGTTGCAAGCCAGATGCAGCCACGAAGCGAACGTCGAGCAGGTCAAGGTCACAATCACACAACGAAACCGCGATGCGTTGAGGGAGCAACGCGTCCTGCAGCACGGACCAAGCGCCGGAATCAATCGATTCGGGTCGTGTCCCCCATGCGGGAGCGGTCACGGAGCCTGATGCTGCGGTGTCCACCATCGGGGTGCGGAGGTGAACCACGCTGCTGGCGGGTCGCTCGTCCACGACGAGCAAGGCTTCCAGGGCGATCAAATCCAGCAAAAGGGAACGCCCTGCGAGCAGCACGAACCGTTGGATATGGTCGGCTTGGGCCGCTCCCGATGCGCTTTCTTTTGCTACGTGGGAGAAGATGATCTCGTCAAGGCGCAGGTCATCGAGTCCTTCGGGATGGAGTTGGTACCTTCCGTCGGCGATGGGCGTGGCGGATTCGATCACCAAACGAACGTGCAACTCCTCGCCGTCAAGACGACCGAAGGTCGCTCCAGAATGGGTGACCAAGGTGGATTCAGGCACGCCGGGGTGAGAGACGTCCCACAATTGAGCGAGGCGTTCCTCGATGAGCCCGTCGAAGTCCAGTTCGCCATCTTGTTGAACGGCCGTTGAGGCAGAGATCAGTGGGTTGAACACGCCTCCGATCAAGAGCAAGATCAACCCCGGTGTGCTCAAGCCCAAACGAAGGGTCCACGACGTGGTTCGGCGCGTGAATTCCAACACGGCGAGGAAAAGGAACATCAGGCCCGGCAGGGCACGGATACCGCTTGGAGGATCGGGCAACGTCTCTTCTGGACCCGTGCCTTCGACCTGTCCACCGCCTGCAGGATAGAGCCCTTCTCCGGTGAACCCGCTTGGATCAACTGGACCCATGCCTTCGAAACTCAGCAACCCGGCCCAAACATAGGGCTGAAACCGGTCGTTTTGTCCTTCAAGGCAAAGCGTGGCCTCGCCCTCTTGCAAGGCCCTCCAACGGTACCTCGTCAGGGTTCCATCGTCGTCGGCGACCACCTCCGTTTCAGGGGTGGGTGCCAACAGACCTGTCGAGAGACGAAGCTCGGGTTGAGCGGATTGTTGCTGAAGTTCGAGAGGAACGGCATCCCATGTGATGAGCAAACGAAGCACTTCGTGGGTCTCGATGTCGAACACGAAGCAATCGGTCTCGCCGCCGACCAGCGCCCCGTCATGTGCGGCCTCAAACTCCACTGAGGCAGGTTCGCTTCGTGAACTCGGTTCATCGACGTCAGCAGCGGCAGGATCTGCAGACCATTCAACGTCCATCTCGAAGGTGGAGTCGCCGTACATGTGGAGCGTCCACGTGGCCGGTCGATCGATGGAGAAACTGAGGAGGAGACGCGCCCCGTCACCTGGCCAGATGACCCTGCCCTCCTCGAGGTTCAAATCCACGTTTTCCGCGGTGTAGGCCGCACCGTCGCCGCCTTCCTCCGCAGTCAACGTCCACGACGTTGAACCGCTGCCGTGGACCAAAGTCATGGACACATCGGGCCACGTCAATCGAGTGGGATCGTCGTCGAAACGGAGATCAACTTCAACGTCCGTGAGGGATTCAGGCAACAGGGCCAGCACGTCCTGAGCAGGGTAAAGTTCGAACTCAAAGAGGACACGTTCCGGGGCAAACGGTGTCCCTTGACTCTGTCCTGAAACGGCATCTTCGCCGGAGGGAACCGTGGTCAAGCGACAATCTCCCTCGGCCAGGCAAGACAAGTGCTGGACCTCATCGCCGGTTTCGAATTCGGCGGAAGCCGTTGGAAGCGTCAGCGCAACCAGCATGGCCACGGTCAGGGCTGCAAGCGCCCTCACGCGTGCACCTCCTTTGCCGGGGTGTCCTGCAGCACAGCGCCGCAACGACGGCAAACGTAACGCCCGTTTGAGCGGCGTTGACGGGCGTGTTTCACGTCGCAGGATGGACAGGTCCACCACCACCGCGCAGTGGCGAGATGGAGCATCCGTGCGAAGGCTTCTGCACCGTGCTCCATCGGCGGTGAAGGCCAAGCCTCTTCCCAACGACGGAAGACCGCGTCGTGCCTTCGGTGACCTGTCGCATGAACGAGTTCATGGTGCAAGACAAAACGAGCATAGGCCCACCAAGGCGGGTGCAGGAGCGCGGGGTGGAGGTCGATCACCCGAACCTCCTCCGGAGTCAACATGTCTGGACGCGCGCCACGGACCCAACGCGTGACTCCATGGCGCCGAACCGTGCCCTGCCGAAGCACCCCAAGCGGAATCGTACGAAGGAGGTCAAGGTCGTGTCCGTCCCAGACCGACATCGATTGCATGCCTTCGAACACCTCGTCCTGAAGGACCCGAAGCAATCGGGTTTGGTCTTCATCTGGGCGCAAGGAACCACCTCTCAAGACCATCGATGATAAGCGGGGTGGCCTTCTTTGACCGCCACAAACAAGCCATCTCCTTCCGCGCAACGGCTGCCGTCTGCTTCCAAGGCCATCTCGACCCAAGCCTTTCTTCCTTCGATTTTGGTCACCCTCGCCGTGACCCGCAAATCGGTGTCCATCGGCGTGGGTTTCAGCAAGCGGACCCCGTACGATGCCGTAACGGTGCACGGCGGCTCAGGGTCACCGTTGGCTTCCATCAGCCCAACCGCCGCAGCCCAATTGCCATGGCAATCCAACAAGGTGCCGATGATGCCACCGTTGACCATGCCAGGGAAGGCGTGATGATGCGCTTCTGGGCGGAACACGGCCACCAAATCCTCGCCCTCGCGGTAGGAATTGATGCGCAAACCATGCGGGTTGGCCGGGCCACACCCGTAGCAGATGGAACTGGGAGCATAGGTGCGCTGCACACCTTCCGGCGAAGCCATGCCGAGGCATGCATGCGGGGGCCTTTCAGGTGTGCGCATCCGACCATTGATGAACGGCCGCTTCAAGGGGCAAACGTGGCCGGTCAAAAGAAGCGCAGGGTCATCAAGACCGCGCATGAGATTCCTCGGCGGCGAAAGCGCGCCATCGAGGAGGCGTTGGCCGCCCACGAACCCACCAACAACCCGGACTGGGACCGCGGGGCAGAATGGGGGCCGCTTCGCTTCATGCGAAAACGGATCGCTCCTGGCACCTTCAGAACGGTCCACGTGCCCTTGCTGAACGTCAGCATGGGCGACCAGTGGCCGATTCCTGTCACCGTGTTTCACGGCAGCAGGCCGGGTCCAACCATCAACATCCTCGGAGCGGTCCATGGCGACGAATTGACTGGACCAAGCGCGTGCACACACTTGCTTTCCACCAAGTTCACCGAACCTGGTGGCGTCCTCGACCCCGCCACGATGGCAGGAACGGTGCGAATCATTCCCGTGGTCAACCTTCCAGGGTTCCGTTCCAAATCCCGGTACCTCCCCGACGGACGTGACCTGAACCGGAGTTTCCCCGGCTCAGCGACCTCAAACACCACGCGACGGGTGGCCCATCAGCTCTGGACCACGCTGATGGAGGATGCCGATGCCATCATCGATTTTCACACGGCTGCGAAGGGCCGGTCCAACATGCCGCAACTTCGGGTCAACCTTGCTCACCCGGCGTCCTACATGTTGGCCAAAGCCTTCGGGGCAGAAGTTGTGCTCGATTCCGAACCGCCCCGTGGAAGCCTTCGGAGGGCCGCAAACGAGGAAGGCATTCCCTGCATCACCTACGAAGGCGGTGCAGCCGACACGCTGCAACAATCTGCAGTCAAGGTCGCCTTTGAGGGTGCGCTAAACGTGCTCCGCTCGCTCAAGATGATCCCCGGGCGACCCGCTCGCCCTGCGTTCCGCTTGCTGGCTTCCGGTTCACGGTGGCTCCGGGCCAGCGAAGGCGGCCTCTTGGACGTCTTCGTTCGAGAGGGGACGATGATGCGCGAGGGTGAGGTGGTCGCCACGATTTCTGACCCAGGTTCACCCGGCATGTCCGTGGACATCGTCGCTCCAGTGGACGGCTTGATGATCTCCATCGCCACCAATCCATTCGTGACCGCGGGAATGCCAGTTGGGCACTTCTTGCCGCTGAACAAGCACAGCGCCTTGGTCGGTCGACACGTGGACGGAGAAGGACGCCTGGAGATGGCGGCCGCAAAGGGTGACCCAATTTGGCGCGAAGAGCAAGACGTGGAGGAAGTCACCGTCGAGGAATCCTCCTCAGAGGAGGCCGAATGGGTGGCCGCGGTGTTCGACCTTGAGCAAGAGGCCAAGGACGAGGCCGACGGTGACCCACTGGCCGATCAGGAAGTCGACGCGTAATCGGCAATCGCCGCTTCGACCTCTTCGTCTTCCATCAGACGACGTTGGGATTTTGCGACCTCGAAAAGATGAGCCACAAGCCCCTCTTCGGCTTCACGTCCACGTTGCTCAAGCCAGTGCACGATGTTCGAACGGCCGGCCATGTGGCCGATGCGGATGCGCTGCTGGAGACCAAAATCACCTGCCGGAACACCGCTATAGACACGGTCAGCAAGCCAATGGTCGCCCTTTCGCATCGCTTTGATGACGGCCGAGGCGTGAACCCCGGTGCCGGTCTCGAAGGCGTCGTCACCAAACACCGGATAGTTGCGAGGAAGCGGAACACCGGTGTAGGCGTGGGCTTTGCGAACGTATTCACCCAAAAGGGTCAGGTCGTTGTCGATGGCTCCCATGAGTTTCAGATTGACCAGGGTCTGGTCCAGCGGTGCATTCCCGGAACGCTCACCGAGCCCAAGCGCAGTGCCGTGAATGACGTCGGCACCCGCTTGCACGGCGGCGAGGTTGTTGGCGACGCCAAGGCCCCGGTCTTGGTGGCCGTGCCAGTTGACCTCGATGTCCGAGCGTTGGAACCCGGCGTCCTTGATCACGTGCTCGTCAATGAAGCCAAGCAGGCTTCGAACGCCGTCTGGGGTCACGTGCCCGCAGGTGTCACAAACGCAGAGCCGCCGAACGCCCAGCTCGAGTGCACGCTGGTAGACCTGAACGATGTCTTCCGGCTTGGAACGTGTGGTGTCCTCGGTGACGAACATGACGGGAATGTCTTGTTCAACGGCAAAACCCACGGCTCCTTCCATGGTGGAAAGGAGTTTTTCCATCGTCCAGTTTTCTGCGTACATGCGGATTGGGCTGGTGCCAAGGAAAGCCGAGGCTTGGATGTCCATCTCGTGCTTGGCTTGGAGGTCCACCAACGGCGCAATGTCAGACACCACGGTGCGCACTGCACAACCCGGTTGAATCTTGTAATCGTTCTCGCTGATGTGGCTCAGCATGGCATCGATGTGCTCGAGGTGAAAGGGGCCAGCTCCTGGCAGCCCGAGGTCCACCCTTTGCAACCCAAGACGCTCCATGTAGTCGAGCAGTTCCTTCTTCTGGTCGATGGACGGGTTCAGGGCAGAGGGGCTCTGCAATCCGTCGCGGAGGGTCTCGTCATCGAACCAAATCTCGTGAGGGTGACGGCTGGAATCGCGCGAAAACTCGCCGTCTGTGACGTTCCAGTCGTGGATGAGGGTCTTTTCGTCCATGTGTTCACCTCCCGTCGACGACGTGCGACGCGGTGTTTCCGCCAACCCGCGGGAGGGTTTGAAGGCGTCGGATGAACCAGAGGCTCGATCATTCCTCTTCGTCGTCGTCCACAAGCCCTGCTGGAAGGCGTGCAGCGAAGATGACGTGGTCCGCGTAACCGTTTTTCTTGCTGTTCCGAAGTTCGATCAGCCTCGTGCCCTTGGACACCCTGCCCTTCGTTTCCTTGGATTGATGGGCGGGCATGCGCATCATCATGCCTTTCTCCGTCAAGAGGAACAATTGGTCTGCGAGGTCGGCCACCTGCTGGACGACGACGATGCCATCGTCGTCGTCCAGATTCATGGTGCGCACGCCTTTCGTGCCACGGTTCGAGCGTCGGTATCCGTCACGCTCTTGCATGGGTTCCCCGTTGGCGTCTGTTTTTTGAACGCCTTGCTCATCAAGAAGGGGGTGCATTTCACCGTCGCCCAAACGGCTGCGTTTCGCCATGCCGTTGCGCGTGATGGTCAAGATCGTGGTTTCATGTTCTGCCGCGACGACCATGCCAACGACATGATCGCCGTCGTTCAGTTTGATGCCGCCAACGCCCTGGCTGATGCGTCCCTGAACGCGAACGGTTTCGGAAACGGTGGTTTCACCCGTGTCTTTGTCCACCCTCTCCTTCTGTTCAGCAGGGTGGAACCGAACCGCCATTGCACGTTCGGTGACCAACATCACGTGGTCCTCCGGCGTCAAAAGCCGGACGGACACCAAGCTGTCGGCCTCGGTGGCAAACTTCAGCGCAAACTTTCCGTTTCGGTTGATACGAACGTATTCCTCCAATCTGCTTCGCTTGACCCGGCCATGTTTGGTGGCAAAGACGAGGTCAAGGTCGCCGGGCGATTCAATGGTGTCCTTGCTGATGGGCAGGATGCTGATGATGCTCTCTTCCTCACGAAGGCCTTCAAGCAAATTCTTGACGTGGCTACCACGCGCTTGCCGTGAACCGCGTGGCACTTCCCACGCCTTCAGACCGTACACGCGGCCTTGATCGGTGAAGATGAGCAAACGGTCCTTGCTGAAGCAGGTGATGATCTGCATCGGCGTGTCCTCGTGCTTGGTGGTCACGCCCTTGAGGCCCTTTCCACCTCGGTTCTGGACGCGGAAGTCGTCCACCGGCATGTGCCGAACGTAGCCGTCCTGCGAGAGGGTGATGACGATGGCCCGCTCCTCGATGAGGTCTTCGCGGTCCATCGACAGGGGCATGGGGTCGATTTCGCTTCGTCGATCGTCTCCGTGGCGATCCACCAAGGCGTCAAGCTCGCCAAGCATGATGCCCAATCGACGCTCGCGCTTGGCAAGGATGTCCTCCAAATCGAGGATGGTTGCCTTCACATCAGCGTGCTCTTGTTCGACCTTTTCCACGTCGATTTGACTCAACTGGTACAGGCGTCGCTCAGCGATGGACTTGGCTTGTGCTTCTGAGAAGGAGAAGGCCGGGATGCCGGCGATGGTCTCCTCACCACGAAGGACGGTTTCGAAATGATCCCTGCTGCGGCTGGCCTTGCCTGCAGCGACGACGTCGTCGATCCGCTGTTGAGCGATCACCAGGCCCTCAAGGATGTGGGCCCTTGCCTGTGCCTTCTCAAGTTCGTGCGCTGCACGTCGCTCAATCACTTGCTCACGGTGCGCCACGTGAACGTGGAGCATGTGCGGGAGGGTCATGAGCACAGGACGCCCGTCGACGATGGCCATCATGTTCGCGCTGTAGGATTCTTGCAAGCGGCTTGAAGCGTACAATTGGTTGAGCACCGCATGAGGATCGGCGTTGGATTTGACCTCGATGACCACGCGAATGCCCTCCTTTGAGGACTCATCACGGATGTCACGGATGCCGATCACGGCGTCTTTGGAGACCAAATCGGCGATGTGTTCGAGCATGGCTGCTTTCTTGACTTGATACGGAATCTCATGCACCACGATGGACGAGGAACGCCCGTCTTCCACGACTTCACAACGTGAACGGACGTGGAAACGTCCCTTTCCGGTTCGGTACATGTCTTCGATGCCGTCGATGCCGTGGATCTTTGCCCCGGTGGGGAAATCCGGTCCTTTCACATGCTCCATGTATTCTTGAATGCTGATGTTTGGACGCCCATCGGCGTCCACTTCTCCAGCAAGCACACGTTCAACGTGCAGGTGAATGGCGGAAGCCACCTCGGTCAAATTGTGAGGTGGGATGCGCGTTGCCATACCGACGGCGATGCCGTCGGAACCGTTCAGCAACAGGTTAGGCAGGCGCGAGGGCAAGACGGTGGGTTCCTGTTCGCTGTCGTCGAAGTTTGGCTGGAAGGTCACGGTGTCCTTGCGAATGTCCTCGAGCATGTGCCCCGCAATGCGGTCAAGCCGGCTCTCGGTGTATCGCATGGCGGCGGGAGGGTCGCCGTCGATGCTGCCGAAGTTTCCTTGCCCGTCGACCAGCGGGTACCTCAGGGAGAAATCTTGGGCCATGCGGACCATGGTCTCGTAAATCGACGAGTCGCCGTGGGGGTGGTATTTCCCCATCACTTCACCCACGGAACGTGCTGACTTCGAGTACTTCTTGTCGTGCGTGTAACCGCCTTCGAACATCCCGTAAAGGACACGCCGATGCACAGGCTTCAGGCCGTCGCGAGCGTCTGGGAGGGCCCGGCCGATGATCACGGACATGGCGTAATTGATGTACGACGTCCGCATTTCCTCGGTGAGGCTTCGGTTTTCGAGCTGACCCATGGGGGCCGTGGGTTGGTCTTCCTCGTGCTCAGATGTCAAGGTTGGTCACCTCCTTTGCGTGGGTCTCAATGAAGGCGCGTCGATCGACGACGTCCTCCCCCATCAGGATCTCGAACAAGCGGTCTGCGGCCTCGGCATCGCCCACGGTGACCTTCAGCATGGTGCGCTGTTCTGGGTCCATGGTGGTCTCCCACAGTTGGTCTGGATTCATCTCACCGAGACCCTTGTAGCGCTGCACGCCGATTTTTGCGGTCTCTGAACCGCCGCGGAGTTCCTCGATGAAAACGTCCCGCTCCTCTTCGCTGAAGGCGTAGCGCGTCATGCGTCCTTTGGACACCTGATACAAGGGCGGTTGCGCGATGAAGACGTGGCCCTCGGTGATGGCGCGCTTCATGAAGCGCCACAAGAAGGTCAACAGCAAGGTTCGGATGTGGGCTCCGTCCACGTCGGCGTCGGTCATGATGATGATGCGATGGTAGCGAAGCTTCTCTGGGTTGAACGAGCCCTCGTCCTCGGGGTCGTTGCCGACACCTGCGCCCAAGGCACGGACCATGGTCTGAATCTCGTTGTTTTGGAAGACCTTGGCGAGGTTTCGCTGTTGGCGTTCGACGTTCAGAATCTTTCCACGAAGGGGGAGGATGGCCTGGATGCGACGGTCGCGACCGGTCTTGGCCGATCCGCCTGCAGAATCGCCTTCGACAAGGTAGACTTCGCATTCCGTCGGGTCCCTGGACTGGCAGTCCGCCAACTTTCCAGGCAAGCCGCCGCCCTCGAGCACGCCCTTGCGGCGCGTCATGTCGCGAGCTTTCTTTGCCGCCTCTCTGGCGCGGGAGGCCAACACGGCCTTCTCGACGATGCCTCGGGCGATGGAGGGGTTCTCCTCGAAGAATTCACCCAAGCGCTCGTAGACGATGGTCTCCACGATGCTCGTCACTTCGCTGCTCACGAGTTTGTCCTTGGTCTGAGAGGAAAACGAGGGATCCGGGTGCTTGACGGAAACGATGGCCGACAAACCCTCGCGGACGTCTTCGCCGGAGAGGCCGGTGAGGTTCTTCAGCAGGTTCCGTGATTTTGCGTAGGTGTTGACGGACTTCGTGAGGGCCCCTCGAAGGCCGGTCATGTGCGTCCCGCCATCCCGGTTGCGAATGATGTTGGTGTAGCACTGGATTTGTTCGCTGAACGCATCGGACCACTGCATGGCCAAATCGATGCTGACTTCCCCGAGCTCAATCTCGCGAGATCCTTCGATGTGGATGACTTCGTCGTGGAGGACTTGCCTGCGATCGTTCAGGCGTTGAACGAATTGCTTGATGCCGCCCTCGTAATGGTGGTCGACGACGTGCGGCTCATCGCCGCGCTCGTCGATGAGTTGAATGTGAAGCCCAGCGTTCAGAAAGGCGGTCTCGCGGAAGCGGGTGTCGAGAATGTCGAAATCGAAGTCCACGATGTCGCTGAAGATGGTCAAATCCGGACGGAACCGGATGGTGGTTCCCGTGGTTTCGGTCTTCCCAACGACGTCGAGGGTGCTGGCCGGCTCTCCGCGCTCGTAGCGCTGTTGGTGCACGGCCCCGTCGCGTTCAATGGTCATCTCCAACCATGCAGAAACGGCGTTGACGGCAGACACACCGACGCCGTGCAAACCGCCCGAGACCTTGTACGCGGCGTTGTCGAATTTCCCACCGGCGTGAAGCTTGGTCATGATGACCTCGGCGGCCGAAATGCCGAATTCGGCGTGCTCGTCGACGGGGATGCCGCGTCCGTAATCTTTCACGGAGACGCTCCCGTCGGCGTGCATGATGACATCGATGCGATCGTTCCGGTTGGCAAGGTGCTCGTCAACGGCGTTGTCGACAACTTCCCACACGCAATGGTGCAAGGCAGTCCCGTCGTGCGGGTCGCCGAGGTACATTCCGGGGCGCATGCGCACCGCTTCGAGTCCTTCCAAAACCTGGATGCTGTCGGCCCTGTAATCGTCGCTCATGTTCCATCCCTCCGAAGCCCGTGACGCGCGTTCCGTGTCCCGATTTCTGGGCCCACTGGGGGCTCGAAATCGGTCAGGGTCTTCTACCGTTTACAACCTATGACGACAGCACATAAGGCCATCGGAAAATGAGGGGCGGAAATGCTCCGCTGTCCACTGATTTTCTGACGTGAGCAATGCTCCTTCTGGTCCGTGAGCGTTAAAGGGGGAGCCAAGGTCCACGCGCTATGGCCGAACTCAGGGTGTGCGTCTCACTGGAAAGCACGACCGTTGACGAAATGGTCGATGAAGCCGCCCGCGCCAACCTTTCTGGCGCAGACTTGGTGGAAATTCGCTTCGACAGGCTGTGGCTGGACAAGCCCGAGCCAGAGATCGTCGAGGACGAGAATGGACGCACGCGCGAAGTGATGTCCTTGGAAAACACCTGGGCCGTCAACGACCTTGAGCATGTTGAAATCGAAGCCGCTCTCGACCGTCTGGTCGAAGGCATTCAGGCCGAGGCCATGTTCACCGTTCGAGCCTCGACCGCTGGCGGATTCTTCCCGGGCACCGAAGAGCAACGACTCGCCGTGCTCGATGCGGCCCTCGACCGAGACCTCCAGTGGGTGGACTTGGAAGACAACATCGACGCAGAAACCCGAGAAAAATTGGCCAGCAAGGCCCGCGGCGCCAACATCAGCATCGTCGCAAGCCGCCATGAAACCAGCACCCCAAGCGCCGAGGACATCACCACGTGGATCAAGGACTCCACTGAGAAAGGCGACCTCGTCAAATTCTGTTCGATGATCTCTAACCCCTCGGATGCCCTCCAACTCGTGCAGGCGTCCATGGACCTGAAGGACGGCGACGTCAAGTTCAGCATCATGGGCCTTGGCCCTGGCGGCGACTGGACACGCCTTCACGCCCCCGTGATGGGACAGAGCCTGGTCTATGCGACCATGCGCACCGAATACGCCCTCAAGGACGAAGGTCGAATCAACGTCCGCGACGTTCGTGACGCCTGGCAGTTGCTCGAGTACTGATTACGCCTCGACGGTTTCAAGCCCGGCCATGGCGTAACGTCGTTGAACGACGGCCGGCACGGCCACCATGCCACCGAGCATCACGACGAGCACGAGGGCAACGCTTGCTGGAGGCATGACAAAGGAACGGGGCGTGGCCACCGCCGCCACGTCAGCGTACACCGCAGATTCTGGAGGCATGGCATCCTTTCCATGCCCATTGTCCCACGCGTCAACGACGAGGTAGAAATCCTCCCAAACCTCGCCGTTGAACAGAGACCTGCTGACTTCCGCTTTGTCCAAGCTGAGGCTGAAGGACACTTCCTCAACGGCCTCGTACATGTGGACGTCACGGTACGTGGTCCATCCCATCGGATCGTAGCGCCTCAATTCGGGAGCCCGATCTGCAAGGAGTGTGTCAATGTCATCCCACCAAGTGTACGTGGTGTGGGCGTTGTTGTAGGCTTGCTCGTAGCGCTGGTATTGTGACGTGGTAAAGAGGTACACGTCTGCCTCGACCGGAAGGCGATTACCGTCCTCGTCAAGGTCGCCATAGAGCGTGACACAGAAGGTCATCCTGTGGTCAGCGGAGAGGTTGAAGCGATAGGCCCCGACGCTGTCGTTTCCAACCGCCATCGTCGCGTACATCGACGTCTGCAGAGGAGCGAGCGGTTGAGGGTAGCGCCAGTTGACCATCCAGTCCTCTTCGGGGTGCAGCGTGTCGTTCCGCTCGGTTTCACCGGTTTCTTCGTTCTGTTGAGCACGTTCGTCTTCTTCCATGTACCAATCATCGTAGTCGTTGTAAATGTTCCAGGGCACCAAACCTGTGCGTTCTACGGTCCGGTTCCAATCCGCTTCGATCAAGTCCGTCCCGCACGCTTCGCTGGCAGGTGCCGCCGCCACTGGGACGGCCATGAAGGCCACAAGGCATGGCGCAAGGAAAAGCCAGAGGCCACAGAAGGCCCTCGTTGGCCGACCTCGAACCTCCTCCTGCATGGGCATGCCTCGCACGGGAAGCCATTGAACCTGACCGTTCAGCGTCGCCTCAAAGGTCGGACGTATCCGCTGGCTTCGTCACGACGCTCCTCTTTGCGGAGGATCCTCGGCGCGGGTGGTGCGCGGTGATCATCGATGCCAAGCATCCCGTCAACCTCGA
Organism: Candidatus Poseidoniaceae archaeon; assembly: GCA_013330925.1. Classification (GTDB taxonomy): domain Archaea; phylum Thermoplasmatota; class Poseidoniia; order Poseidoniales; family Poseidoniaceae; genus MGIIa-L3; species MGIIa-L3 sp11892u. The sequence continues at coordinate 12,803 of DUHJ01000172.1, forward strand.
CGCGCTCGACGTCGGTGTAGGCTTCCGCGTCCTTCGTCGCGGCTTCCTCGTCTTCGGTCGGGGCACGCATGACCAGGTAACCCAGCACGAGGGCTGCAATCACCAGGCCGAGGAAAATTGCGGCATCGATTCCGATGGAGCGCATCCATGCGCTCCAATCCTCACGGGAGAATTCTGAGAGCGAGGGAGGCAGGGTGCTTTCTGGAGAGACGTCGATTTCGAGGTCCATCGTTGCGCACTGATTCATGGCGTCGCAAGCATCCAGTCGGATGGTACGTCGACCCGCTTCATCGTAAACCGTGGCCACGCGGTAGGTGTCCTCGCGGACCGGTCCGACCCAGTCGTTGTCGAGCACACCGTCACCGTCGGCATCGACCTCAAGGTCCAATTCCCAGAGGACCGCAATGCGCTGTTCAAGGAGGGTGTCGCAATCTTCCATGGAACCGTCGTTCACGTCTTCATCACGGCACAACGACCCGTCGTAGTCCAAGGCTGCGAACGTGACCTGCGCATCGATCACCGCGTTGACGCCGGCGATGAATTCCTCGGGCGCATCGATGAGGGTGATGACGGGAGGAGCATCCACCACAACAAGGAATTGGGCCCGCGTGACGTCGCCGGTCAAGTGGGCATCACGCACGGTGAGCGTGATGGTGTAGTTGCCGGGTTCTGCGTAGGCGTGCCACGGAGAGGGCGTGTTGGAAAGGGCGGAGCCGTCGCCAAAGTCCCAGACGTACTCAACGAGGCCGTTCCAATCTTCGGAAGCGGCCTCCAGCGGCACCAAGCGACCCTCGAACCGAGCATCACCGTCGCGCGTGCCGTCCGAATCGAAGTAGAGCAGGGTGCCCGGCGAGGCATGAACGGACCCGTCGTCTGAAAACGTCCGCTTGAGGGTCACCAAACCAACGTCCCCGTCAAAGGGTGTGGTCACGTCCACGATGCTCCCATTCAGCCAGGCCTCGACCAGACGCACCTCGATGATTGGAACGGGGTTGATGACGTCGAAGGTCACGGTCCGCGGCGCACTCTGTGCCCCGTCTGCGTCGGTGACCACCAAGGTCACGCTCTGGGTACCGGGTGTGGCGAAGGTGAACCTTGGCTGAACCTCGGTCGAATTTGAGCCGTCAGGGAAGGTCCAGTTGAACGACAGGTCGTTCTGGTCGCCGACCAAGCCGTCTGGATCGACGCTGTCACGGGCGTTGAAGACGTACGGAACGTCGGGTTGAATCTCGGCCGTCAGGAGGTCAAGCACCTCGCTTGACGAGGCTTCTCGAACGTTGAACGTCGCGGTTGGGCGCTGATTCTCGACGATGACGTCCAACGAGGCCAGTGACGTGCCTCCGTCGTCGTCGATGACGGTCACTTCAATGGTGTAGGTCCCTGCTCGTTCCCACGCCACCACGGGCTGTGCGCTGGTGGCGATAACGGAATTGAAGTCGCTGTCTCTGCTGACTGGACCTTGTCCGACGTAGACACCGCCGGGGAAGGACCAGCTCCATGAATCGATGACGCCGTCCTGATCCTCGAAGACCAAGGGCATCACCGTTGGCGTCTGGGTCACGGTCGTGATGGGACCGGCTTCAATCTGGACCGGAAGGCGGTTGTTGACCACCACGTCCACGGTTTTGGTGCCGATGTTTATCCCATCGGACACGCTGAGAAGCAACGTGAAGGTCTCGTTCTGACCGTCGATGTCCGACCACGCGTGGTTGGCGCTAAACATGCCCGGGCCTTCGTCGACGGTTCCGTCGCCCCACTCCCAGGAGTAGTTGAGGAAACTGGTTGGGACGTTGTCTGTGGTCCTTCCGGCAGAAAAGAGGATGCGCTGGTCAACCATCACGCTGATGGCGTCACCGACCACCTGATTGTTGATCGTGATGATCGGAATGGGGTCGGTGTTGTCGATGACGGAGATGGGCATCACGTCGACGTCGGACCAAAGTCCACCGACGTCCTTGACCTGCAAGGAGACGTTGTACTCCCCGATGTTTTGGTATCCTCGGACGGGCGATTTGAGCCCGCTGGTCTGGTTGTCTCCGAACTCCCAAGCGTAGGCCACAGGCGGGTCAAGGTAGGGCAGCGTGTTGTTGACCAGCGAAAGACCCCACGCGTCGAAACCGTCCCCCGTGAAGGCGACATCGTTCCAACTGAGGGTGAGGTTTGTGGACAGGGAACCGTTTGACACAGGTCGCATGTTCGTCACCGTCAAGGGAGCACTGATGGTGTCGTCCACTTTGTTGCCGAGCAGGTCCTTCATCGTGAATTCGAAGGTGTACTGACCGTCCGTGTTGGGCGTGAAGAACACGGAGGTCGTGACGGGCTCGCCGCCACCGGCCTCGACGCGTGTGTCAAGGCGGTCCACGACGATTCCACTGTTGTCACGGACGGCGACCTCGACGTCGAGGTCCTCAAAGAAGGCGTTGGAAAGGACGTCGAACTCCAGTTCCACGGTATCGTCGAGTCCGTCACCGTCACGGTCCGAGGTGGTCACGTTGCCCGTGTCAATGGTCGCCGGAGCGGTGATTCTTGCTGCTTCCAAATCGATGGTGCCTGTGGGATAACTCGGACCACAGCTCGTGTAATCGCAGTCCCCCGTGCTGCTGGCCAGCCACACGATGACCCAGACTTCATCGGTCAGGTTACCAAAACCAGGCACGAGGGCGGTGGCTTGAGAGTTGCTGAAGGTCAGGTCGCTGACCGTGAGCAGGCCGTCTGAAGCGGCTTGGGTGACGACGACGCCGTCAAAATCGGCGCGGTCGCCGGTCACTCGAAGGGTCAGCGGGGCAGGCGAAGCAGCGCCCGGTGTGAGTTTGAACGAACGGATGCCCCATCCCTCCATGGTGTGGCCTGTGGTGCTGTACGGTGTCGACCAATCGTTGTTGGTAGCGGCAGGTTGGGCACGACAGAAGGTTCCACCAGAACACGCAGGATTCAGTTGCAGGTTGGAATACCCGTAGATGCCTTGGTCGGAATCCAAGGTTGCTGCAACGGAGAAATTGGCGAACACCTGATCCATGGTGGTCCCCACCAGACCTGCTTGGCCGTTGGCGGGGGCCGTGGCGAGGTTGGTGATGCCGCTGCCTCCCGTGGCGCCGTCCTGGACCAATTGCCGCATGGCAGGCCCGCCGCCGAGGTGGTCAACCAGGTACATCATGAGCATGAATCCAGCACCGTAGTCGGCGTTTCGTTGATTCCACCAACGCACGGAGAGGCCGCTGTTCTGCGTCCATCCGTTGACGTGTCCGGTGAGCGTGCTGTCCGCACCGAAGCAGAGGTAAATGGCAACGTCGGCGTTTCCTTCGTCGATGTAGAGGTTCTCGTATGGGTCCAGGGCGTTGTGCAGCAGGTGCTGCAATTCGTGGGCGATGATCGAACGGCCCCACGTCAGGGTCACGTCGGCATAGTCGACGAAAACCATCTCACCTTGGGAGGCAAAACTTGGTGCGAAGTAACCCCCGATGTTGTATTGCCCGTCGATGTCGTAGATGATGACCTGAACTTGGCAGTTGTTGTCCACGTCGGGCGGAGCAATGCCGCGCCCGTCCCCGTAGTCTTTGCCGTAGTAGGTGGTTAACGTGGGGTAGATGGTCTGGTCCCACGTGCTCGCAAGGTTTTGCAGCACGGTGGAGCTGAGGGTCCTTCCGGTCTGAACAAGGAAGGCGACGCTCCCGGTGGTCTTGGCCACCGTGACGGAGATGGAGCCGCCAGAGGTGGGCACGTTGAGCGTGTCTCCTTGCACGTGTTGCGTGCATGCTCGCCCGGAAGTGCCGGTGGCTTGAACCAAACCAGGCCGGTCTGCCTCGACCCATTGTTGACGAAGGTAAGGCGTCGCAGACACCACCGGTTCAGACTCTTCAATGAGCAAGTACGGTCGAGCCAAATCGTCGGTGAAGGCATCCAACGATGCGACCTCGAGCAGGTGAGCGGGCAAAGCAGCCATTTCCGGGGATTCAGCCGATTCCTCGGCGGGCGTCGCTGCGGCCAAACCGGTCAACGGCGCCATGACCATCAGGCTCACGAGGAGCAACGAGGTGAGGGCGCGATTGGAGCGTGGTTCAGACATCTACTCAACACCAAGAAACGCAACACTGCGAGTCCATCTTCAGGTCACGCCCGGGGGTATTTAAGCGTGGGCTGGGGACGCATCACCAATGCTCACCCGTGGACGGTTGTTGCTGGTGTGCGCCCTCATGTTGGTTGCACCTTGGACGCTCGTTCACGCTGAAGAGCAAACGACGGACTTGTTTTGCCCGTTGATTCCAAACCTCGAGGCCAACGGCGAACGGGCCAATGCCTCAGTGGCGTGGCAGGTTGGCCTTGGACCGCGCCTCCCAGGCAGCAACGCCTCGGCTTCGCTCCTCGACGGCTTGGAAACGCGCCACCCTGCGTGGTCCTTCACCCGTGACGCCCATCCATATGCTTCCACAGGACTCGTCAATTTGGTGGCAATCTATCCACCCGACGCGACCTTGGCTGAAGATCGTGCCCTTGGCTTCGGCGCCCATTACGACACGCGCCACGTTGCAGACCGCGAGCCGGAGGTGGCCAACCAAAGCACCCCCATTCCCGGAGCCAACGACGGTGCAAGTGGCGTGGCGGCCGTCGAGGAGTTGATGCATCTGATTCCGAGCATGAACCTCGACCATGCGGTGGTGGTCGTCATGTTTGACGCCGAGGACCAAGGTGAGACCCCCATCATCGAAGGCAGCCGCCGTTGGGCCGACAACCTCAGCGAAAGCGAGCGCGAGAACCTTGCAGGCTTTGTCCTGCTGGACATGGTCGGAGATGCTTCGCTGGACCTTGCCAACATCACCTCAAATCATCCCCTGTTGAACGACGTGGTCCAACCCATGGCCCAAGCCATGGGCTTGATCGAGGGACAAACGGGATGCGATGGGACGGTCAACCGGGACGTGTATCAACCCGAAACGCGCACGTGGATCGGCGACGACCACATGCGAATCAACGCCGTTGAGGTGCCCGCCATGGTGATCATCGACCACCGCTACGGACCCAACGCGACTCGACTCGACGACGGGTATTGGCACACCCTCGAAGACACGCCAGACAAGGTCAGCGCGGAGAGCCTTGAGACCGTGGCTCGTTTGGTGGAATTGGGGCTTCGTTCGGGGGCATGGATGAATGCGGTGACCATTGATGAGGTCCCTGTAAACGAACCCTCACCTGACGACACCGAAGGCGTGGAAGAACAGGCGCGCGCATTCGCCGGCCCGCTCGGGCTGCTTCTGCTGGGCTGGGCCTTTGTCGTGGGCGTGACCGGACTCAGCGTTGTTTCCATCGTCCTGCTTCGAAAACTCAGACCACCACCCGCCGCCGCCACATGGTCGTGGGACGAGGCCTGAACGACGCAAAGGGACGAAGGGTCATAGGCGACGGCATCCCGTGGGCCAAGCCGGG
>DUHJ01000037.1:0-3186 GCA_013330925.1 Candidatus Poseidoniaceae archaeon
CCGCCGCCCTTCTTCGGACCCGGTGGGCCACCTTTGCTGGGACCGGGAGGGCCTCCGCCCTTCTTCGGACCCGGTGGGCCACCTTTGCTGGGACCCGGAGGGCCTCCGCCCTTCTTCGGACCTGGTGGGCCACCTTTGCTGGGGCCGGGGGGGCCGCTGCGGGAAGGTCCGGGGGGACCGCTCCTTGATGGAGCAGGTTCAGAAACGTCCTCCCCCACATCGTCTTCTTCTTCGAACATGGCCCCACAGTGGGGGCACGTGCTGTCGTTCTCTGAAACGAGGCCATCGCAGACCTCGCAAGCGAACATTTCCTCTTGAGCCCCGCTGACCACGTCCACGGCACCGTCCTTGGAACGACGAAGGAGGATGTTGACCTCCATCTCATGGCCCTTGAGCGCGATTTCGGTTGCGATCGCATGTTGGAAGGCTTCGGACAGTGCATCCGGGCCGTCAAGAACACGGCCGTCGTCAACGTAGGTGACGGTCACCGTGACCTCTTTGCCTTCGGTTTCACAACTCGGTGTTTCAACCGCGACGCCGCGTTTCCTTGCGACACGGCGGGTGGCGACCTCGGCCAACCGCTTGAGAAGGGCATCGTCGAGGCCACCTGCATCTTGGGCGCCAATGGTGCTTGCCAACACGGCTGCAGCAGGGTTGGGTGCGCCTTGACCTTGCAAGCCGCCCATGTCGGCACCGAGGGATGCCAGCACGTCACCTGCGGGAGAATGGTTCATGGAAAGCCACTGGCTCCGTCGTTCGTTCTTCATCGCCCGGTCGTGCTCCGCAAGATGATTCACCATGGCATCGGTAGGGGAAGCAGCAGGATTGTGCGCGATGGTGGTTCCACCGGCAGTGAATGGATCTGCACGAGGGACGCCCGAACTCCCTGCACCGCTGGCGAGGGAGGGTCCGGCGTTTGCCTGAGGCATGTCGGAGCGGCTGAGGGGGCGAACCGGTGCGCTCGGCCCCCGGGGCTGCGGTTGGAAGCCTTGGTTCGGCATGCCTTGTGGCGGCATGCCCTGTTGAGGAAGGCCTTGTGGAGGCATGCCTTGCTGCGGCATCTGGCCATAGCCTGGTTGCATCATGCCTTGAGGTGGCATGGCTTGCTGCGGTATGCCTTGGGGTGGCATGCCCTGCATGCCTTGAGGCGGAAGGCCTTGTTGAGGCATGCCTTGTGGCGGGAAGTTTTGCCCCTGCTGCTGCTGCTGAGGGAAACCACCCATCGGGGCTCCGCCAACGTTTGGAAGGGCAGAGGGGTTTTGACCGGGCACTCCGGTGGGAGCACCGCCTTGGCGGGCACCGCACTCTGGACAAAACATCGAGTCATCCGGAATGGATTCCCCGCACGCCGAGCACTGCATGGTGCAACCTCATACTCCGTCCGCAGACTGGCCCCCTAAAGGCTTCCTCCACCCCGTATGCAAAGAAGGCTACATGGGCCTTGCTTTCCAACAACCGGGGTTCAACCGCGAAGCCCTGCTTCTTGGAGGGCCTTCAGGAGAACTTGACCGATTTCCGAAGGGTCGTTGGCACAAGCGATGCCTGCGGTCCGGAAGGCTTCGAACTTCTCTTCTGCTGTCCCCTTTCCACCCGAGATGATCGCACCGGCGTGGCCCATGCGCTTGCCGGGTGGAGCAGTGGAGCCTGCAACAAATCCGACAATGGGTTTCGAGACGTGTTCGGCCGCATAAGCTGCGGCTTCCTGTTCTGCGTTGCCGCCAATTTCCCCGATCATCACGATGGCTTCGGTTTGCGGGTCGCTCTCAAACGCCGCCAAACAGTCGATGAATCCCGTGCCGTTCACCGGGTCGCCGCCGATGCCGACACACGTCGACTGGCCTTCACCGATGCTCATGGTTTGAGCCACGGCTTCGTAGGTCAAGGTGCCAGATTTGGAGACGATGCCAATGCGCCCCTTGGCGTGGATGTGTCCCGGCATGATGCCGATTTTGGCGCCACCCTGTGCTCCGGGCGTAATGATGCCAGGGCAGTTGGGGCCGATGAGACGGACGCCTGGGCGTTGTTCGACGTAAGCGGCCGCTTTGACCATGTCCAGAATAGGGATGCCTTCGGTGATGCACACGATCACGCCTTCGCCCTTGATGGCATCAAAGGCCTCTGCGGCTTCCATGATGGCTTCGCCTGCAAAGGGTGGAGGGACGTAGATGACGGTGGCGTCAGCATCGGTGGCCGTGACCGCATCACGGACGGAGTTCCAGACCGGGAAATCCTTGCCTTGCAACTCCACGGTTTGACCGCCTTTTCCAGGAGTGCACCCGCCGACGATGGCGGTACCGTACTCCACCATCTTGTCCGCGTGGAACCGGCCCTGTCGCCCGGTGATGCCCTGCACGATGACCTTGGCGTCTTCGGGGATCCAGATGGCCATCAAGCCTCACCTCCGCCGATGAGGGCGACGATGCGTTCGGCGCCGTCCGCCAAATCATCCGCCGGGTGTATGTTGAGGGTCGAAGCAGCGAGGATGGCCTTGCCTTCGTCCACGTTCGTTCCCGCGAGACGAACCACGAGCGGCACGTCCAACCCGAGGTTTTCCACCGCCGCGATGACGCCCCGAGCGATGATGTCGCAGCGCATTATGCCACCAAAGATGTTCACCAAAATGCCCTTGACGTTGGGGTCTTCGAGGATGATGCTGAAGGCCGTAGTGACCTGTTGTTCGTTGGCGCCGCCACCCACGTCGAGGAAATTCGCCGGCTCTCCGCCCTTGAGTTTGATGACGTCCATGGTGGCCATGGCCAATCCAGCGCCGTTGACCAAGCACCCGATGTTGCCGTCCAATTTGACGTAGGACAAGCCCGCTTCTGCTGCCCTGATTTCGGTCTCTTCCTCTTCGGAAAGGTCACGGATTTCGTCCCAGGCCGACGCATGCCGGAAGTGCGCGTTTTCGTCGAAGCTGACCTTGGCGTCCAGGGCCACAATCTCATCGTCTTCGGTTCGAACGAGCGGGTTGATCTCCATCATGGCGCAATCGTTCTCCACGAAACAGGTGTACAGCGCACCCAAGGTGCGCCGGAAAGCCTTCGCGGCCGCACCGGAGAGTCCCAGGGCATCGGCGAGGTCACGCGATTGGAAGCCGAGCAAGCCAGCGCTTGGGTCGACGTGGATTTTGTGGATGAGTTCTGGTGTGGCTTCGGCCACTTCCTCGATGTCCATGCCGCCCTCGGT
>DUHJ01000037.1:3488-3840 GCA_013330925.1 Candidatus Poseidoniaceae archaeon
GATGTCCATGCCGCCCTCGGTGGAAGCCATGACCAACACCGACTTGGCTTCACGGTCGACGAGAAGAGCGAGGTAGTACTCGTGCTCGATGGCGCAACCGGATTCGACGTAGAGGTTCCGGACGAGCTTCCCTTCTTCCCCGGTTTGAATGGTCACCAACACGTTCCCGAGGATGTTGGCCGCGTAGGTGCCCACCTCTTCCCGCGAGAAGGCGATTTTGACCCCGCCCTCCATCACGAGGTCGCCCGTTCCGGGGGCGTACAGGTTGCCTTTTCCGCGGCCGCCGGCGTGAATCTGACTCTTGACGGCGACCACCTTCGAACCGAGGTGATCGTAGGCGGCAAGTGCGTCC
>DUHJ01000103.1 GCA_013330925.1 Candidatus Poseidoniaceae archaeon
CGTGGCCTGCCGTTCAAGCACCATGTGATGCACGAGCGGCGTCGCGCATTCACCCAGCGGAACGACGGCCCAGCCTGCCGTACGAAAGGCGTCGAGGACGGCCTGCACCAAGGCGGGGTTGCCCGGCCGGTTGTCCCAGCCGATGACCACTTCAGCGCCCTCTCGGTCGAGGGTTCGGGCGATGGCTTGTCCGGCAAGCCAAGCGAGGGAGGGCGTGAGTCGCCGTTCGTCTTCCAAAGCCTCGATGGCCTGACGTGTTCCGCAAGGCCGGAGGTCCACTTCGCCTCGGATGCCGTCGGTACCGAACAGGTTCACGAAATCACCTCAACGATGCCGTCGTGCTTCGAGGTGCACACCGCTGACCGTGGTGTTGGGATCCACCGTTGAACCGGCCACGAGCACGCAGCCAGGATTGGTCACCGCATTGCAGCCAAGCTGCACCCCGTCACCAAGGATGGCTCCAAATTTCCGAACCCCTGTGGGCACGCGTTCACCGTCGATCCAGACGTGTACTTCACCACCGTCGTGCCGGAGGTTCGACAGTTTGACCCCGGCGCCAAGGTTGACTCCAGGGCCCAGGATGCTGTCGCCGACGTAGTTGAAATGCGGAGCCTTGGCGCCAGGCAGCAACACGCTATGCTTCACTTCGGTGCAGTGCCCGATGACGCTGCCACGGCACGCCCACGTCCACGGTCGGACGTAGGCCGCATGACGAACGACGGCCCCTGCTTCAATGAAACACGGCCCAATGAAGTGGGCCCCTGCTTCGATCACCGCATCGGCATGAATGGCCACGCGACCTTCTCGCTCGTCCACCGTGTAATGGTCAGCATGCGTTGTTCGCAGACCACCCGCGTTCAGCACCGCGGCCGAAAGTTGGGCCCGCAAACCGTCCTTGGACTTCGGGTCCAGCAGCGCCCACACCGCGCCCTCACCGAAGCGTGGTCCTGCACCGTAGTCCACGTCCGAAAAGACGTCCTCAGCCGATGGGAGGCGTGGCGCCATGCACCGGTGAACCGACCCTGCCGCATCAAGGTGCCGAGGTCAAGCCGCGACCTTGTAGAGGCGCTTGCCCGTGGTGGCGTCCATCGTGAAGGCCACGGCTTCCTTGAGGTACCTGGGGATGAAGTAGCCCACCTTTCGGGCGGTCAGTCCATGGTTCCGCATCCGGCGAACGTTGGCCAGGTGATCGACGATGTCCGCTGCAGAGCAGTTCGGGTTTGCTTCCACGTAGGCCACAATTTCGTCCTTCAGACGTTCCAACCTTGCCGCTTTCTGCGATCCCTTTCCGTGCATAGAGAGATATCGACGCCTGAGGACTTCAATGTGGCGTGGGAGGTCCCAAGGATTCAGCGGTGGACGTCGAGCACGTCCCCCCAATCTCGGGCAGAACCACGTCGAAACACGTTGTCGTGGAAGGCGCGTTGTGGGTAGTGCACGCATCGAGCCAGCCGTCCACGGTGATCGTAGCAGCCACGGCGGACGTGCACAGGGACCATCACGATGGACACATCGACCGCCGGTCCGGTGGTTGGGGGCGCCGGTCGTTCCACACGTTCCTCTTCTCCGTCCCATTGGACGTCCTCACGGCTTGGATGGTCCAAAGGACCCGATTCGATGTGGAGGTGCCCTTCGGCCGGTCGAACAGGTTTCCACACACCGGGGCGATCTTCAGCAAGCCACATGGTGAGGCGCTTCATTTCGGGACGTGTGAACAAGCCGAGGTGCGCCACTTCCCACCATCCAGCGGAGCGGGCCAAGGTGACGTGGTGCAAACCAGGTTGGATGTTCCGAGCGTCCTGTCCGTCGGTCCAGGTTCTGCACAGGTCGGAAAGGCGAACCCGGAAGATGGGCACCGTTTCGCAACGCAACGTGGCCAGACGGTAGGGGTTGGCCAATTCACCAAGCAACAGGAATGGCCAGCGCTGGTCGAGGGGCGCGGCACCATGTTCGACAAGCAGGTCGGACAGGCCACGCCCTTCCGCGTCGGTGTAGGTGGCCGCAAGGGCCCTGATGCCTGCAAGGTCCAGCTCGCCATCGGGCATCGAGGACGGGGGCGTCAACCCCCACGTGGCTTCGGGCGTGTGCAAAACGTCGGATTCAGGCAAGGCCACCGGAGAGGATGCGGGGCTGTAGGGCCAGAGCCGTGGGCTTCGTCCGTCCATGGCGCATGGACCGGACCGAGGGCCATCAATGCCGCGTTCAATCGCTGAAGGTGTGGGTCGCTGCGCAGGCGGGGCAGGTGACCTTGATCGGGCGGACGTCAGGGATGCCGAGGGCAGAACCGCAGGTCGGGCAACGGATGGCTTGGCTGACCTGCGAACGACGGGCTTTGGCGTCCGCCGTCGGATCGTAGCCGTAGCGAAATTGCGAGAGGTCGAGCCGGTCCACCGCCTTCGGTGGGGCAGGTACATCTGGGATGGAGGGGCCTGACGTGTGTTCCTGTGGAGCGGCCGCGCCCCCACCTCCGAGGTGTGCGCTGAGTGCCCGCTCCACGTCGGCAGGAGCGACGCCGTTGGCACGGGCCACGGCGTCGATGGCCAGCATCCGATCGTAGCCTACCAGCGACGCGAGACGTTCGAGGTCCTGAGGGCTGACCATGCCTTCGCCTGCTCCTTTTCATGTTTCAGGCTTGCTCGCTTTCGTTCATTTCAGGCAGGGCCGGTGGAAAGGCCAAGGTCGTGGCCATGACCCCGACAAAGGCGCACAGCACGACCGCTCCGAAGGTGGCGTGCACCGTCCATCCGAACGGCACCATGTGCAGGTTCGTGCCTTCCCACCACGTGGCCCATGGGCCACGGACGAGCAACGTGATCTGGAACACGAGCACCTGAAGGGCGACAGCAGCGGCCACGAAAGACGCACGCCACCCCCTGTTCCACATGAACCGCAGCGCTTCCACAAGCACGGCCCAAATCAAGCCCATGATGAGCATGCTTTGGTCGAATTCAGCGTACACCCATGTGCCCAGTGCGTGAAAGCTCACCAACACGGCCAAACTTCCTGGGGCCGGCGTCCAGCGTCTCAGGAAAAGGAGCAAGACGGCAGAGGTCAACGCCGCGTGGATGAGCAGAGCACGCATTCCTGTGGCCAGCGCGGTGTTGTAATCGCTGTTCCAACAGGTGTAGCTGTACTCGGCCGTGTAGCAATATTCGTTGATGCCCATGATCCATGGATGGGTGTACCGCACGATGAGCAGGACGACACACCATGCCGCCCCCAAACCGAAGATAGGAAGGGCTTGGGAGCGTAGACCGTTCACCCCGCTTTTTGGGTCGGCCCAAGCCGACCACAATGGACCGGTAACGGAAAGCATCAGCCCCGCGAACAAACCGATGTGGGTTGGGGAGAGGAGGATGTCAATGTTGGATTCAACCCCCAATGTCTCATGCCAAATCATGTCGCCAAAGCCGGAGATGAAGAAGACGATGATGCCCCACACGCCAGGGCGGTGCTCGGGTGCGACGTCGCTGAGCACGCCAAAGGGGCGACGAAGCATTTCCCTGACGCCCCCTTCGGGCATGACGGCGTAGAAGATGTAGGCACCATAGGCGGTGGCGCCCGAATACCACACCGCATGCCATTCGGTGAAGAAGGTGTCATCCACCTGGCCTGCGATGTGTGCGAAGGCATCGATGAGAAGGCCACCGAGGCACCAAAATCCGAGGACGAGGATGATGACGTCGTAGAAGCGCTCACCCACTTTGGGCAAGGCCCCCCAGCGCCGGTGCAAGACGAAGGCCAACACGCCTGCGGCGAGGAGGGAACCGAAGTAGATCTGCGGGAAGACGTTGTGGGCCCCTTCATGCGTGCCTGACATGGCGCGAAATTCAACGTGGCGGGCTAAGAACAGGAGGGTTTCACAGGTGGAACCGGAAGCGTTCGGTCCTGTTGGCGATCCTTACCGAGCGTGTTCAAACGCCGCGGTAGGGTACATTGTAGGGTTGCCGCTCCTTCAGGCTACGGTTGACGACCACGGCGAACCAAAGCACCAAGATCCAAATCATCGGCATCGTCAGTTCGCTGAGAATGCTCTGCACCTCAAAGGTGAATTCGCCAGCCAGCACTTGGCTGGCAATGTTGAGCGAGGAATCGACGAAAGAGTACACCACCAAACCGAAAATGGAGAGGATGATCATCCGTCCAGAGAAGTTCCCGCGCTTGATGCGGAGCATCATGAACCCGGCCGTGGAGGTCAGGAAAGCCAAAACGATCCATGCAAGGGCGCTGTGCAGTGTTTCCAACCACACGGCCGCCGAAGCGCTTGTGGTTTCGGTCAACAGTTCGTATTGGCGCCAGCCTTCGGCCACGGCGAACAAGGCACTGAACAGCGTGGCCGTCCAAAGCAACGACGTGAACATGGCCGCGTCCGCGTTTTCACGCATTTCCTGCATGACCCGGTTTACGTTGTCGTCAATGCCCGCGCCCTTGGCGAAAATGTAGAGCCCACTCAGCAACGGAAGGCCACCGAGCACCACGCTTCCAATGGCGTCAGGGAGCATCACGCCCAAGCCGAGGATGGCGAGCACCAGGCCGGTAGGAATCATGAACCGAGAGCGCCATTTCGGGTCTTCAAGCGCCTTCACGATGTAGTAGTAGGTGCCTTCAATGCCCTTGGATTGCTTGACGATGATTTTCTCGATGTGCTCGATCTTGACCCTGGATTGAATCAATGGAAGCACGGCTTCGTCTTCCGCGCCGTCGGTGACGACGATGCAACGGTCAGGCTGGAAGGCGTTGACCACTTCGTCGAGTTGAGCGGAGATGGCGCGGTCTGAACGTTGCCCGACCTTTTCGTCGCCCGTGAGCACTGCGACCTCGACTTCGTCTTCCGCGCCCTTGGATTCCAACAGGCGGTCGTACTGCGCCAGCGCTCCGAGGATGGCGTTGGTGTCGCTTTCCTCAGGGTCGGCCATGCCGAGTTTGAGGGCGGCGGTCAGGACGTTCCTTCGGTTCACCACAGGTCCACGAATCGAGGTCTTGTTGCCAAGGTCATCGTCGCGGTCAACGGTCAGAACGAGGATGCGGTCCATGGTCGGCTCTGACCCGACGATGCGGGTCTTTCGTTTCAAGTCCTGTGTCGAAACGCAGGTGTCGTTGGCCAAAACTCACGCGTCGGTGGTGGGCGGCGGTTCGTGGTGGACCACAGGGGCCGCTTCCTCCTCCATGCGTTGCTTCCACCGTTGTTTCGAGCGCACGTACTTCAGCGGGTGCGTCAGCCATTCACGGTCGCACAGGCGATCGTCGCCCGGCAGGACGGGGCAATTGTGGTTCACCTTGAGCTTCGCACATCCCGCGGGCGTGTACCCTTGTTCGTAGACGTGGCCCACCTGATACGTGGTCGTGGCCTCGCTGAAGTCAGGGGCGCCGCGGAAGAAGTCCACCGTGGTGGTTTGAGGCAATTCCATGGTCGATCCCATGGAGGCGAGGAAGACCCTTCCGAAGTGGTTCACGTTCACGCCGTTGGTCAAGTCCGACACGATGCGCCGCATGCATGGAGGCCAGTCCTCTTCGTCCACACCGGCCAGGGCGATGCTCTGTTGAACACGCGCGTCCATGAGGTTTCGAACGATGCCAATGGGCAGCGCCAACCTCGCGGCCAAATCGTCGTTGACTTCGGCCACTTTCTCCAAGGCCTCCGCTTCGATGCTGGCTTTGATGCGCTCCCTGAGAAGGCGGGCCACCTTGGCCGAGGAACTGTACTGCGCTTCGCTGTGGAGCCGAATGCTCCCTTCCGAGAGTTCGGTGTTCGCCAGCCGCCAACGGTCCCCGGTGATCTTGGGGCACACTTCAATGAAATCGGACATCCCAATGGTCCATTCGAGATGCGGCAACGCCGTGCCTCGGTCACCGCGACCCGATGCCCCGCGATGTTCCCGCGACCGGACGTCGGAAAAGAAGGTCCTCGCCACCGTTGGGAGGGCACGTTCGTCGTTCCTCAGCAAGCGCTCTGCACGTTGCGCTTCCGCGAGGGCCCAGCGCGCCACCAAGCGTTCATCACGCGTGGCGCAGACGACCAGCCGAGCGTAGTAGAACGAGAAGGCTTCCACCAGCCGACCGTTTTCGCTGTGCAAATCACCGCCGGACAGGCTGACCCCCTCCTCCGCTTCGACGGTCTCGATCAGGCGAATTCTCGCCCTTGCCCGGGCTGGCTCCATGAAACTGCCCTCGAGCAATTCGTCGAGGGTGATGCGGTGCTGCCCGGCCAAGGCCGCAATCCATGGCGAAGCTTGGGGCAGGAAGGGGTATCGTGCCAACGTCACCGCGTCTTCGACGGGTTCCGGCTCCTTGGGCACAGGCACGCGGGGAGGTGGGCGGCCACCGCTTATCAGCCTTCGATGCCGACCGCCCGCTTCAAGGACCGACGACGCGCGGGGCGGTACGTGTTCTCGCCGGCCGCACCGCAGTTGTTGGCCGTGCAGGACGAGGTCCGTGCCGCCTTTGGCTGGGCGCTTGATGCCGACCGAACCAGCGCCGAGGCCTTGGGCACGGCGCTGTCCTCCGACGCCCCTTTCGGCGTGCAGGCGTGGTCACCCGAGGCCCGTGGACGCCACCTGAATCAGGTGGCTGAGCGATGCCACTTGGCCTCAAAAGTGGTCATCGTTGGGGCCGCAGCTACGGTGGAGGACGTGGAAGCCGCAGCATGCCCAGGGGCGGTGTTCATCGCCGCAGACGGAGCCGTGGGTGCGGTGTCGCCTCACTTGGATGTGGTGGCGGTGGTCAGCGACCTCGACGGCGGAGAACACCTCGATGCCGCCGTCCGCCGTGGGCTCGTCCTTGTCCTCCATGCCCACGGTGACAACCGGTCGGCCTGGGAACGCCTTCTCCCGCAGTGGTCAACGTTACCCGAGCCACCGGGGATAATCCTGACCCACCAGACGCCGAACGCCATTGAAGGCATGCACAACCCCGGTGGATTCACCGACGGCGATCGGGCTGCCTGCTTCCTCCGTTGGTTGGGCGTTCCCGACACGTCCCTTGCGTTCGTCGGCTTCGCTTTGGACCGAGTGGGGCCTTGGTCCGGCACCACAGACCCGTCGAGGAAGCTGGAGAAGTTGACCTGGATGGTCAAGGTGCTGACCCTTCTGGGAATGACGCACGAAGCCCTGCCGCAGGACGAGAACTCATAGGCAATGGGCCCGGTTTTCTCGCTCATGGCCCAGTCAGGACTCCTCCGCGGGGTGATGATGTGGGCCGTGGCCATCGCCGTGGTGAACGTCGCTTGGGCCCTTGTGGTGGACGGAGAAGCCGTGCGTGAACTCAACGATGCGGACCACCCCTTCCAGGACAACGTTCCCATTCCTATTCAGGGCCTATTGGGCGCACAAGGGCCCTTGCCGGCCGTGTTTGAGGCCGAGTTTGAACACCTCGTGGACCCCACCGAAGAGGTGGGTTGGGCCATCACATCCGCTGAGGGGACCCTCGTGGCAGGCTGGAACGGTACCGTGCAAGATGGAAGCAGCGGATGGCAAGGGAGCCTTCCTCCAGGGGACTACGTGCTGACGAGTTCAGGACCCGATGAGGTGGTGGCCTACATGTCGCTGACCCTCGAACCGCTCGGGCCCATGCGGGTGGAGGGGCACCTTTTCGCCACCTTCGGGCTCATCGTTCTCGCCTTTGCCGACCGGGGCATTCGACGGTGGCTCGACTCCCGGGAAGGCACAGACACGACCGAATCCATCCCCGTTGGATTCCGAAGCGTCCGGCCGCTCATCGACGAAGATCCCGCCAACGTGGACGGGCAATGGAAGCCACCCGTGCGCGGCTGATCACAGGAAATCGGCGAGGGACATTTGCCGCGCCCTGTCGTTGTTGAACAGGCTGTCCACGGACGAAGCCAACCACTCCACGTTCTGCCGGGTGTAGGTGTCCACGCCGTAGGTTTCCATGACGTGACGCGTGACTTCGATGTACTTCCGCACCGCGCCCTCGGACACGGTCAGGGCGAGGTTTCCACCGCACTGATCGCCTTCCGAACGTGAGACGCCGTGCGCGGCGAGGCCTCGTCCGCTGGCCTTGGTCAATTGGATGCATTTTCCGGCCAAGGGCATGCGCCGGTACGAGTGACCGCACTTCACGCAACGGACCTTCTGCCGTGCGTAGGCGTTGAGGTTGCCACGCAGATCGGGCAAGAAGTGAGACCGAATCACGCTGCTCGCAACAAGACGAATGTCCACGCCACGGAGCCTGTGGCCCAAATCCAGTTGACCGTTCATCTTGTCGATCATCGTCTCCAGGGTCTTGTATGCGGACAGCGCTGGGCCTCGGTCCATCGCTTCACAGTCGTGGGTGAAACCGTATCCGCGCACCGCGGCCACCGTTCCGAGCCGCCGTTCGGCGATGTCCATCATCTCGAGAACGGTCTTGGGATGGGGCTGTTGTTGCGTGGCCTCGTAGAAGGCCGCTTCGTAGTACCATGCACAATCCACGTTCAGCGCTTCCTTGTCCACCTCGGTGGGGTTGAGGCGCGTGGTCAGCACCAAGGGTGCGTCCATTTGTCCACCACGGTTGGCGGGCAGGATGTCACGGCTGAAGTTCAGCAAGCCGTCCATGAGGAGCATGATGGCGTCTTCGTCGCCGTCGCAATTGCGCCGCTTCGCGGCATGGAACAGCGGATGAGCGTACCCGCCAGAACAATCCGCCCACCCGATGATCCGAGAGAGCACACCGCCAGACGTGTGCGGCGCAAGGGCGCAAATCAGGTGCCCGACCAAATCCTCTGGGGTCCGGACGTTGTAGAAGGGTGGCATGCCGTAGTAACGAACCAACAAATCGTCGATGAAGGCCGCCGTTCGCAGGAAGAAATCCTTGGCGTTGGCGGCGACGATGAAATCCTGAGGGAAGAGTTCCAACACTTGGTCGTCCCGTTCAAGCGGCGCGCCCAGATGGTCGTGGGTGTACCCCAAATCGAGCAAAGCAGGCACGCTGGCCTCGATTTCCTTGGGGCGGAAATGGGTGACAGGGACGTCGCTCATGTCGTAGCGCACGGTGCCATCACGGAACACAGGCAACTCGTGGTGAGCACGGAGGATGCCCTTCTCGATCGGCTCCGGGGTCTGGTTTCGGCTGTTCAGCGTCTTGACACACTTGACTTGTTTCGGCAAGCGGTCCAAGCCGAGACGGATGCGTGCGTCCTCAAGCAACGTGTCCAGTTCCACGGTTTGCAGTTCACCGCGCCGCCGTCCGTCGGCACGTGCGTTGCCGGCCATTTCGGTCGGTCCGCCGCAGGTTTCTCCAGCTCGTGGGCGGCCCATGTCGTCCACCTTCCGATGATGGCAGTTGAGTTGCGGGCTTTCCTTACCGCACACGGTGCACACCCTGCGACCGACCTGCACGCGGATGCTTCCTTTTTCCTCGGCGTTGGCCAGCAACCGCTGAGGGCCACCGTTGAGGTCGATGGGGAAGAGGGCGTGCGATTTCGGGTTCATGACCCGAGCGGCCGCTTTCTCGGGTCGCCCCATGCGGCAGCCGACACGAATGGGAGCGCTGTGTTCCCAGCGCAGTCGCGACGCCCGGCGAACGAGCGGGAGCAGTCCGTCCACCACGTGATCGTCTTCCAGCACTTGCGCGGCGTGGTAGGCCTTGGGATCGGCCGGCCCAGGGTCAGGCACTTCGGCGGCCGCCGCTCGCCCGACCTCGTCTGTTTCGGCGATGCCCAACCCGCGCTGGCGTGCGTCGGTTTCTGCGGCGATGCGAACGGTGGCACGTTCGGCGTCGAGCTCCTTGGCTCGACCACGTTCAGCATCGAGCAAGGCTGCTGCTTCGCGAAGGTCGTCGATGCGGCGTTGCACGGCTCCTGCCATGTCTTCCACGGCAAGCGGTTGTGGGCCTTCGCTGCTGAAGCCAAATCCTTCCAACATCGCTTCCCATCCACCGGTCAAGAGCAGGTCCTCACCGTCGTGCCGATGTTCCACGCCGAGGAGGAGCGCGGCACCTTTGGCCAGGCCATGCTGCAAAAAGGTCCACCATTCAGGGGTGCCTTGTTCGAAAATCCCCGCCTCGGGGCGGACCGTTGGACCGGGGACGGAGCGCGTTTCGTACGCGGGTTCACGTTCCGGTCGGAGCTCGTCCATGACGTCCGAACCCCATCCAACCACGCCTCCAGGCACGCGCAGGTGACGGCCGTCACCGCCGGCCTCGATGGTCGAGGAAGCAATCAGGTCCAGCCACGCCGGCATCCATTCGATGGGCAGATCGAGGAACCACGGATTGTTCGGTGGCGCCATGGAGGTGCCAAAGCGCAAGGCGACCTCCTTGGCTTGCGACCACGACAGGGTTCGACGGCGCAGCCATGGGTGCCACGCGTTCCGCGCCAGGGCCCTGGCGACGTCGTCCTCGCCGGGCGTTCGCCCGGGCAAATCTTCGGGCATGTCCGTTCGGTCGCATCCCAGCACCTTTGCGAGGTCGTTGACGTCTGCTTCCGTAGCAAGACGGTTCAACAAGTCCGAGGCCCACCAATCGGTGGTGTAGCCTGCGGGAACCAGCGACTTGTTGTTCTCCATGAATTCGCCGTAGCCCAACACCAATTCGCCGTTGTCCCACACCGATCCAACCTCGGGGCGCAACGCGAGGTAGGCGTTCAGGTCGTCCACGCGGCGGAAGGTGCCGTTGCGCAGGATGATCCACGGCCCATCGCTTTCGTCGCATGGCGTGATGGCGCAGGCTTTGCCGGGGCGCTCAATTTTCATCTGCGTCCCGACGGTGATGAAGTCGTCCATCGCGGCCATGCAGGCCGGATTGGCGCTGGCTGCGGCCAAGCCAGAGGGGCGAGCACGGCCGTACCTCAATCGGAAACCTCCGGCTTCCAGCGGGGCACCGAAGACCGGACGGCCCGCGATGATGTCGTTCATGAATTTCGAAATGGGCGCGACGCGACGGGAGGCGAAGCTCTTGGCGCCGCCCTCTTCCTCGGCCTTGCCTTTGGCGGCGAACTTGGAGATGAAGTCCCAGCCGGGGACCTCAAGGCGCTCCGTGTGTTTCTGGATCTTTGGCGCTTTCAGGCACATGCCTTCGCCGATGACCAGCAGCACGCCACCGCGGATGCGGGTGTCGTCGATGTTGCGCACACGTCCATACCCGGCACACTCGATGCGTTCGGTGGATTCACCGTTGATCATGATGGGGCAGGCCCGAACGATTTCTTCGATCTCAGCCGGCGAGGGGCGGTATTGCAGGTTGCCTCGGAAGAGGCCGAACTCTTCCTTGACACGCTCCACTTCAGGGTCGGTGGGCTTGTACGGGTCGATGCCCAATTCCCGGCGGATCATGTCGGCGATGAGCACGGCAAGGGCTTGTGCGGTTCCACCCGCGGCACGGATGGGTCCGGCGAAGAAGACGGACACGAAGGAGGACCCGTCGACGTTGCTCAGCAGCCGCACTTCGGAAATCCCTTCCAGCGGAGCCACAAGGACGGCTTCGGTCAGGACCGCCAGGCCCACGCGAAGGCCCACGTCGATGCTCTTGACCATGTCATAGCCGTTGTCCCGGAAGGCCGCAGCGACTTTCTGGGCCATCAGGATGGACGTCGTTTCACGGTCGTGCTCAGCCAACATGGCACGGATGTCATCGGCCACCGGATGGCCGTCAAGGTGCTCGACGAGCAGCTTCTCGGTCCTGCTGGCCAGATCGGCGGCCCGAGGAATTTCGCCGTGGTCACGAGGATCGAAGCGCTTGGAAC
>DUHJ01000030.1 GCA_013330925.1 Candidatus Poseidoniaceae archaeon
GGGTTCGGGCTCGGGTTCGGGCTCAGCCTCCTCTTCAGCCGCGGCCATTTCGTCAAGGTCTGGTGCAGGCGGCAATTCGATGGCCGGTTCGTCTTCCGGTTCGTCTTCAGACTCGGATGCTGGAGCGATCTGGAACTTTCCGGTGGCCAAGGCCTCGTCAGCGGCTGCGAGTTGAGCATGCAATTCGGCACGGCGGGCGGCACGAACCTCTGGTGGGTCGACGGTGAATTCACAGACCTTCTTGATCGGGTCGCCTGCACTCATCTCACCGGTGTATTCGCGAATGTCGTCACCGGCGTTGATGATGATGGAAAACCGAGTGGGGTCTCGCGAACGGCGCTTGGCGTGCTTCTTGTAATGGTGGACGTACACCTGGTAGACGCCACCTGGAGCGATGCCTTCGGGCCAGACAACGTTCTCGATGGGGCGGCGGGTGTCAGGCTTCACGTTGGCGTCCACGTCAAGCACACCGCCACACTTCGATTCCTTGGCGCCACCGTGAATGCGCTCGCCCGAGGGGCAAACGACGTGCAAATCGAGGTCGTTGAAGTTGTTCCACATCAGCGAAATCTGCACGTCGCTGGAGGAGGCACCCTCGCGCTCAAGGCGAGCACGGAGTTCCGATGCTGAGCGCTCAGCCGCAGCTCGTGCTTCCATTTCCGCTTGTGCACGGGCCGCTTCGACCTCGGCTTGGCGCTGAATTTCGATTTCAGCGAGTTCGGCCTGCCGTGCAGCCTCGCGCTCTTCTGCGAGACGGGCTTCTTCCGCCTCACGGGCGGATCGGAGGCGGGCTTCTTCCTCCGCTTCGCGCTTGAGACGCGCTTCTTCAGCCCGACGGATTTCGGCTTCCTCCATCCGGCGGCGAGCGTCTTCTTCCTTGCGCCGTGCCTCTTCTTCGCGCTCAAGAAGGGCTGCGCTTCGAGCACGTTGCCGAGCATCATCGGCCTCAAAGCGACGACGCTGGCTCTGGATTTTGGCGAGCTGACGGTCAAATTCAGCACGAGGGGTCGTGAAGTCGGCCCCTGCGACACGGGAACCCAGCCCTTCGGCCACCAAACCTTGTCGGAGGTCGATGCGGGAGTCGCGTCGGAGCACCAAACGCAAGACACCAAAGCTGAATGCGGCACCTAGGACGCCGGTCAAGGCCATGCTGAGCGGGTCCATATGTGAGGGCACAACGAGGACAGTCTTGACCGTATCGCCCACCGACACCCCTTGCGATGGGAGCAAAGGTTCAGGACGATGGGCCTTGCCTCGGTACCATGAGCGGAGTGCCGGCCGGCCTCGACGCGCTTCTCCCCGGCGGTCGAGGCGTTTGGGTCCCCATCGACCACGGTGCGTCGGATTGGCCCGTTCCTGGGTTGCAAGACCTTGACCGCTTGGTCAGCGAATTGGCCAGCGGCGGGGCCGACGCAATCGTGGCCCAAAAGGGCGTGATCAGCCATCTGCTTCGTGCGGCATCCCCACCCTCCATCGGACTCGTCGCCCACCTTTCCGTGTCAACCCGGCACGGGGGCGCAGACGCAGGCGAGAAGGTCACCGTGGGCGACGTCGATGAGGTGCTTGCTCGTGGCGCGCATGCCGTGAGCGCGCAAGTGAACATGGGTACGCCAGGTGAGGGGAGGATGATCGAACGGCTCGGTTCCATCACCAGCGCTGCATTCCGTTCCAACGTACCGACCCTCGGCATGGTCTATGCTCGAGGCGAACACCTCAACGTCATGGAAGACGACTTGACGCAAGGACAGGCGCACGCCGTCCGTTTGGCCTTCGAATTAGGCTGCAACGTCGCCAAGGCCGCATGGTCTGGCTCGGTGGAGGCGTTTCGCCAGGTCACGTCGGCGGCTCCCATCCCTGTGTTGGTTGCAGGAGGGCCACGAGGCGACGACGACCTCGGCCTGCTCCAAATGATCAGCGGGGCCATGGAAGCCGGCGGTGCAGGCGTCTGTATGGGGCGGCAAATCTTCGCCCACCCGAACCCCACGCGTCTTGTCAGAGCCATTCACGCCGTGGTTCATCTCGGCGCCTCGGCAGAAGAAGCCGCCACTCACCTCGAGGCATGAACATGGACGTTTGGTCGCTGGGCTGGACCGATGCAGCCTCGGGCGTCGAAGGCGTCCACCGATGCCTTCGCCTCTCACACGAGCCGGTGTACGGAGCCTCAGTTCCGGTGCTGGATCTGAGCGGGGGGAGCGACGAAACATCAAGCGCAGTCCACGTCCACATCGCCAACGAGAACGACCAACAAGCGGCACTTGCTCACATCGGCTTGGCCGAGTGGGTGGTGCTGACCTTTGCGGATTGGTCGATGATTCCTGTGGAAAACCTCGTGGCTGCAGCGCAGGGCACCCCGACCAAAATTGCTGCAGTGGTCGACACGCCCTCGGCCATCGCAGGAGCTGCGTTCGCATTGCAGACCGGCGTTGATGCCGTGGCCGTCCCGCCAGAACGTGCGCTGCTTGACGCTGCGCAGGCCATGCGGTCGGCTCGCCTTGAACAAGCGGAAGACCACGACGTTGGAACATCAGCACAGGAGCGCCGTGGACTCAGCGTCGCAAGGGTCACCCGCGTCGAACCCTTTGGCATCGGCGATCGGGCTTGCGTTGACCTCGCAGGCCTCCTCGAGCCCGGTGAAGGCATGCTGGTTGGCTCCACCGCTGCACACTTGGCCTTGGTCCACGGCGAGACCGTGCCGTCCGCCTTCGTTCCGACCCGCCCGTTTCGCATTAACGCAGGAGCCGTCCACCAATATGCCCTCTTGGCCAACGGGTCAACCTGCTACCTCAGCGAGTTGTCGGCCGGTGATGAGGTGCTTGTGGTTGACGCCAAAGGAGCCTCGCGGAGTCTGGTCGTGGGTCGCATGAAAGTTGAACGCCGACCGTTCATCTCGGTCACCTACATCAATAAGAAAGGTCAAGAGGGTCGTGTGGTATTGCAAAACGCCGAAACCGTTCGTTTGGTTGACGCTCGAGGAACCCCGATGTCCGTCACCACCATCGAAGCAGGCATGAGCCTCATCGCGTGGAACGACGCCTCGGGGCGCCACGTGGGTCAAGCCATCGAATCGGAGGTCACGGAGCACTGAGCATGGCGGTCATTGGAACGGGCAACGCGAACGGCGCCTGCAGCCTCCTCCATGCCGCTGGACTCGGGTATGGAGCGAGCATCGGCCTCGATCTTCCCGTGACCGTTCGTTTGCTCGATGCTCCGGCACGTCGGGACCTCTCGGACCCTAACGGCCTGCTCGATGCGGTGCTCAAGGTCTGGTCCGAAGCAGGCCATCCAACACCCCCGGGCGAACTGGCATGGTCGGTACGTTCGGATGTCCCTCCTGGTCAAGGGCTGAAATCGTCGGCAGCCGTGGCCATCGCGAGCCTTCGGGCCCTTGTCGATGCCACAGAGCACCGTCTTGAGACACCTGCGCTGGTGGAATTGGCGGGCGCAGCGCAACTCCAAGCGGGTGTTTCACTGACCGGAGCTTACGACGATGCGTGGGCGGCGGCTGCACCAGGCTGGCGCGTGGTTGACGTCGGCGCAACCTCTGCGGAAACACGCGTGGTGATGGAGGGTGAAGGGCTCAAACCCGAGGATTGGCGTGTGTTGATCCTCACGGGAACGCCAAGGGACGCTCACCCTCCCATCGAGAGCTTCGCACCCCATGCGATTCATTTTCAGAACGCGCTTTCAGCGCTTCAAGAAGGACGACCGCTCGTCGCTTTGACCCAGAACGGCCGTGGCGTCGTGGCTGCGACGCAAGATCATGCTGGACGGCAATTGGCCAACCATGCCTTCGTCAACGGAGGAAGGGCTGCCGGTGTGACGGGTTCAGGGCCAGCCATCGTCATCGTTGTTCCCGAGGGCATGGACCAAGCCGTGAAGCGTTTGAGAAATCAGTACGCCCAAAGGGCCCCGGACAGGAAGCTCGTCGAGACGCGATTTGTTGGCTGAAGGAAAAGGTGGAGCGACGGCGCCCCGCAGGACGCCGTCGCTCGGGCAAGGCTGAGCCTTAGGATGCTGGTGTCTGGAGCGATGACCTGTTTCAGGCCATGGCGGCCGTGGCCTTCTTCGCGCCCATCCAGGCGACGACACCGAAGCCGATCTTGTTGATCATGTCCGCGATGTTGTAAAGGACACCCATGATTTCCTCGTTGCCGAGGTCGTAGGTGTTCTCGTTGAAGAGGTAGCCGAGGGGGTAGATGATCCAGCCCACGAGGATGAAGGTGCGCAGAGCGTCCGTGCTCCACTTCACTTCTTCCTTGATCTTGGAGTCGTCCACGCCGAGTCCGGCAAAGAGGCCGAAGGGAAGACCGGTCGCGACCATGATCATGGCCCAGCCCATGCCACCGAGGAGGAGGGCGATGGTCTCGTCCATGATGTTGGCCTCACCGAGGTAACCGAAGCCAATCATGATGAGTGCGCCCACGAAGCAGATGCCCGTGAAGCCAAGGCCGGCGAAGGTCTTGTCCGTGATGGCGTCCTTGCCCACCAGGGAAGGGAACTTGAGGGCCATCAAGGGGACGGTGATGATCCAGTCCATGTAGCGGTATTCGGTGCTGACGACCTGGGTGTCCACATACACGCCACGCATGTAGTAGTAGTGGAAGGCCGCGATACCGACGATGAGCGCAGAGATGGTCATCGTGGTGCGGTACTCGGGGGCGACGTTGTTGCGCTCGCTCATGAAGAACACGAAGGCGGCGCCCATCGAGATGTACCCCACGAAGAACAGGAAGAAGGTCAACAACTCAAGGGAGTCGTTGCCAGCTCCGTCGCTCAGGAAAGCGGGGAGACCGGTGTCAGCGTTCACGGCGTGGTCCGCAGCGAGTGCGGTGGGCACGAGAACGGCCAACACGGCCATGGCGGTCAACAGCAGGGCAGTTCGTCGGAGGGTTTTTTTTCCAGACATTAACTCTCTGGGGAGTTTTCACAGATATAAAGCGGCGTTTTTTTCTTTGCCGTTGATGAGCGTTTTTATGCCTCACAAAAAAAGCCGGAGAAGCGTGTGTTTCTGATCATGATCTGACCCATTCACTCCTTGCTCCGCCCTTGCATCGATGGCAACGGTTGAAGAGCAGGGCGCAGAGGGAGGGGTGAGTCTCATGCGCATGCGCCTTGGCGAGCGATTGGCGGTGACCCTCTACGGGACAAGCCATGGCCCATGCGTCGGTGCCCTGATCGAAGGCATGCCTGCTGGGGTTGCCGTGGACTTGGCATCGATTGACGCACGCATGGCCACGCGGCGACCGGGGCAAGGCCTTGGCAGCAAGCGGCAGGAGTCAGACCGTGTCCGTTTGGCCGCAGGTGTGCACAACGGTCACACCACAGGACAACCCATCCTTGTTGAGATCGAAAACGCCGATGTTCGTTCAAGCGACTACAGTTTTCTGCCGGAACGGCCAAGACCCGCCCACCAAGACCTTCCGATGCACGTTCGTACCCAAGGACACGCCGACTTGAGCGGCGGTGGTTCCTCGTCGGCTCGCCTGACGGCGGGACTGGTTGCCGCAGGCGCACTCGTCCGACCGCTCCTCGACCGCCTCGGCATTCGGATCACGGCACACGTCGGCGCCATCGGCCCACACGAAGCCCCCCTCCCCAACCACGGCAAAGCGTGGCCAACAGAATCTGCTGCTTTGGTTCGCTGCCAAGACCCAGAAGCCTCCGAATCCATGGTTGCCCACGTTGAATCGCTCAAGCGGGAACGTGACAGCGTCGGCTCTCGCGTGGACATGATCGTCTCTGGTTTGCCGATGGGCCTTGGAGAGCCTTGGTTCGACGGGCTGGAGCCCGCCCTTGGGCGCGCCCTCCTCGCAGTACCGGGAGCACGGGCGGTCGAATTTGGTCAAGGAACCAAGGCCTTGACCCTCAGGGGAACGGCGCATCACGGCGGCTGGCACCCGAGCGCAAACGGACCTGAGCTTCGCACGGACGTCGGAGAAGGAGCGCTCGGCGGTATGGCGTCAGAAGCAGACCTCGTGGTCCGTTTGACCCTCAAGCCGCCCTCAAGCATCCCGCAACCCATGCCCACGGTCGACCTGTCAACGGGCGAGGCGAGCAGCGTGACCGTCAAAGGGCGACATGACCCTGTGTTGGGTCCACGCGGCGTGGCCGTAGTGGAAGCCATGGCCGCATTGGTCCTTGGGGACCTCGCCCTTCGTGGAGGCTACATCGATGGCTGAGGCGTGGACCGTGCACAAATTCGGAGGATCCGTCCTTCGAGGCGCCCCCGACTTGGACCGCCTTGCTGACCGTATCGCAGAAGACGACGGTCCTGCGGCCGTGGTGGTTTCAGCGCTGTGGGGAACGACGGACCGCTTGCTGCGCGCCGTGGACGACCCCCGTTATGCAGAGCGTTTGGTCAGCGATCTTCGCTCCCATCACCTTATGTTCGCACCCCGACTTGATCGCGGGCGCGATGGACATCGTTTCGAGCACGTCCTCGCGTCCATGGCGGAAGCCTTGCGCTTGCGCCAGGCGGACCCTTCAAACCACGCCGCTCGTGTCCAATTGTTGGCCTCAGGTGAGCGACTTTCTGCACTGGTCATCGCTCACCATCTTCGTCGCTGCGGATTCGCAGCCCACGCGGTGGGCGCAGAGGACATCGGCATGGTGCTCTCGGGGACGCATGAAGCGGAAGCCGTGGATTTGTCCAAGAGCGCCGAGAATTTTGACCGCACCATCCTCCACGGAATTCCCGTCATCACAGGCTGGCTCGGCTCAGGTAGGGACGGCACGCTTGCGCTCCTCGGCCGGGGGGGTTCCGACCATACGGCGACCGCTGTCGCCCACCTTCTCGGCGCACGTCGTGTGGTGCTTTGGAAGGACGTCAAGGGCATTCATCCCGTCAATCCCCGATGGGGCATCAACACCGAACCAATCTCCTACATGCCGTACGAGCTGGCACGGATGGCGGCAGGATTGGATGCGACCGTTCTCCATCCGGCCACCGTCGGGCCGTGCATCGCTGACGGCATCCCAATCGAAGTGCGCCACTTGAGCGAAACGCTGAGCGGCCTCGCCCCAACCACCATCGGCCCAGAACTCATCGCTGACCTCGGCCCCTTGGCCGCGGCGTGTACCATGGACGTCTGTGCCATCGAGGCCACCTTCCCTCCGCTCGGGACCCCTGGCGCCCAACACGCGGCCTTGCTGGCCAAGTTGGCCGCTCGAGGCCTCGGGGTCCACGCCTCTTCGGCTTGGGTGGACGGCACCAGGTTGATCGTGGACGCCAACGGCGTGGCAGGGGTCGAAGCATCGCTCAACGACGTCGGCATGCACGTGGACCACATTGGAGCGCCTTCAGCAATGATCACGTTCATCGGCGCGTGGGAGGACCCAGAAGGGTGGTTGCAGGGCTTGTCGCTGAACGGTGCAGAGGCCGTTGACCACGACGCGAGGAAAGTTCGCATCCTTGTGCCACGGGATCAAGCCAAAGCCACGTTGGAACGATTGGCCAAAGCATCGGCTTGGCTCGCCAGGGCTTGATCACGCGTCGCGGCTCTCGCGGTAACGTTGCAAGTGCGTTGGGAGGTTGAGCGCGAACAGCGCACCGGTCACCAGGAACACGAACAGCGTTCCCAGCGCAACACCGTACACGGACGTAAGTTCGACGGATTCCTCAAGCCGTCGTGCGGTGTTGCTGGAAAGCACACCGACCAACGCGGGGAGGATCGTGTTGGCTGACAGCACGAGGGTGGCCAGAAGAATGGAGATGATGGGATTCAGAACGAGCGCCCGGTGGTACTTTCCAACAATCTTGCCCGGGTTCATCACGTAGACCTCGTTGGTACGGATGCTGGTGTCAAGCATGCTGTAGCGGAGCACACCGTTGCTGATTTCGATGTACATGATGAGGAACACCGCGTAGACGACGACCAGACTGCTGAGAAGGAATGGGCGGTCGGCAAGGCTGAGCGGGTCGAAGGAAAGCGCCACCTTTGAGGAGGCAAACCGGAGGATTGCGAGGATGAACAGTACGTTTGAGGCCAGCAGATATCGGCCGTCACGACGGAAGGTCCCGATGAACCCAGCAATGGTGGCGAGCGAGATGACGATCACCTGAACGGTGGTGGCCACGGCGATGCTCCCGGTGAGCATGTACCAGATGGTTCCCGCTCCAGGGGACACGATGAGCGTCAGGAAGGCCAGCGCAATCAGGATCCCGTACACGGCCAACTGAAGGTTCTGCACCATTTTGTCGGGGGGCAGGAACTTCATCTTCGGCACCAATGGTCCACCGAGGAGGCTTTCCACAAAACTGGGGATTTGAATTTCCGGGATGGCATCCTTGGGGATTTCTGTCCCAATGCCGGTGCTTCCAGCGAGCTTCTTGCGGCTTGGTGCCGACGAACGGACGGTCTTGCTGTCGTACAGATGCGAGGTATCGCCGGACGTTTTTCCTGCCATCAACTCACCTCAGAATCCACGTGCGCCAGCAAGGGCGGTCGACAGGAGCATGTCAGGCTCCCAATCCATGATGTTCACACCAAGTCCGCGAAGTTCGCCGATCAGGACGTCGCGCTCGGTTTTCATGACTTCATAGCCCGTACGGTCCAATCGCTTGGCGTCGAATTCGAACTCGAGCGACGAAGGCGAAAGCACCGTCACATCAAAGTCGCGTGCGCGGAAATCACGCAGCGCATTGATGATGGTGGGGTCGTCCTCAAGGTTGCTCAAGACGATGATTGGGCTGCCCTTGTTGATGTGGGGCAAAATGCGGTTCACCACGACCTGCAACGGCGTGTTGCCCTTGGCGACGGCACCGGCCAACTTCGTGAGGATCACGTAGAGCTGCTTCTTGCCCGTGTCACGGTCCACGCTGACGACCTCGTCACCGTACACGATGACGCCGACAGAGTCACGGCGGCCGAGGAAATACTTCGCCAAGGACGCAGCGGCTCGGGTCGAGTAGACCAACGCGTTTCGGCTGACGGGTCCGGTTTCCGAGACGGAGCGGGAGTCGACGAGGATGATGACGTCAGACACGGCGTCACGCTCGCGCTCGTTCACCATGAGTTTGCCAGAGCGAGCGTACGCAGACCAGTTGATCGCTCGGAACGAGTCGCCCTCGAAATACTCGCGGAGCGAGTAGAATTCAGAACCGGGACCGGGCTGTCGGATGTTCACCGCACCGGTGAAGATCTTGGGCACGCGGGACTTGACGAAGGTCTCCTTGAGGTCCTCCATCTTCGGGAAGACCAGGAAGTCGTTGTAGACGTGCAGTTCTTTTTCACGGTGGAACAACCCAAACGCGTCTTGCATTCGAACGGCCACAGGACCGAGGCTGTAGAAGCCACGAAGCGGACACTCCACCGTGTATTCGATGAAGGTCTCACGGCGCGGGCCGAGTTCCATCAAGATGTAGTTCGAACCGGACTTGATTCGCATCACCTCGGGCACGCGGTCGCGCACCTCGAGGATCTTGGCCAAGCCTGAATGGTTCTGCATCCTGAGGGTCACGCTCAACTCGCCGTCCTCAAAGAGGCGCGCACTGGACATTTTTCGCATCGCTGAGACGTTGCCCAAGGCCATGCCCTCTTCGCCGGTGAATTCCTCTGACCGACGTCCGGAGGAGGCGACGTCGGCGTGTCCACCGAAAAGGGCGGCCCAAGTCAAAATCACAAAGATGACCACGGCAATGGTGACCAGTTGCGAATTCCGCAAGGTGAGGCCAAGCAGGTACATCGCGACAGCAAGGCTGCCGAGCATCGCTGATTTACGGCTCCACATCGTGGCCCACACTCCGTTTCAGATGGCGTGAACGACCTCAAACGGTCGGCACGGGCACTTCACGCAGGATGTTCTGGATGACCTCACCGGCTTCCAGACCCTTGATCTGGTGCTCGGGCTTCAGGATGATCCTGTGCGCAATCGCCAGTTCCGCGACGGTCTTGATGTCGTCGGGGGTGATGAAGTCGCGACCACGGAGGGCTGCGGCGGCACGGGAGGTCTTCAGGAGCGCCTGAGAACCACGGGGCGAGGAGCCGACGAGGACGCGGGGGTCCTCACGGGTTCGAGAGACGATTTCGACCATGTACATGCGGAGGCTGGGATCGACGTACACGCTCTCACAGGCCTGCTGCATCGCAATCACGCGCTGCGGGTCGGTGATGACGTCCACGTCCACGGCGTCCTTTCCACGGTCGATACGGCGGCGGAGGATTTCGTCCTCGTCCGCACGGTCCGGGTAACCCACGGACATCTTGAACATGAAACGGTCAAGCTGTGCTTCGGGCAGGGGGTAGGTACCTTCCTGCTCGACGGGGTTCTGGGTCGCCATGACGATGAAAGGCGCGGGGAGCTTGTGCGTCACCGTACCGATGGTCACCTGCTTTTCCTGCATGGCTTCGAGCAATGCAGCCTGCGTCTTGGGCGGGGCACGGTTGATCTCGTCAGCAAGGAGGAGGTTGCAGAACAACGGACCTGGCTTGAAGGTGAACTCACCCTTCTTGGCGTCGTAGATGTTGGTCCCGGTGATGTCAGCAGGGAGCAAGTCAGGCGTGAACTGAACACGCTTGAAGTCACAGCCGAGGGCGTCTGCGAACGTGTTGGTCATCAGCGTCTTGGCCAAACCGGGGTAGTCCTCGAAGAGGAGGTTGCCGTTGGACAGGATGTTGATGAGCACGTTGTCGATGATGTGGGACTTCCCAATGATCACCTTCTGGACTTCAGCCGCGATGGCTTGGGAAATCGCGCCGACGGCGGCGAGACGTTCCTTCACTTCGGGGCTGCTCTGGTGCCGAGTGGGCGCCGGAGCGGGGGCGGCTGGTGCGGCGGGTGCTGCGGGCGCTGCCGGTGCGGGTGCCGCCGGTGCGGGCGGAGCCGCGGGGGCGGGGGGCGCCGGAGCAGCGGGAGCGGCCGGCGCGGGCGGGGCTGCGGGGGGGGCGGGGGGCTGCATGTTTTGTTCCTCCTAGGTTATTTTCCCCAACGTCGAATTTGAGGGATCAGCTCCCTCAGTTCATCGTTGGAATAGTCACGGTTCGAGCTGACAAGCTCGACCAGGCGCGGTTCGCGCACCATTTGCAAGATCTCCGCGGGCGACTTCCGTGCGAATTCGTCACGGGTCAGGTCGTGGAGTTGCCGTACCTTCGAGAGAAGTGCCTCTCGAGTACGGCGTTGATACTGGGAGGGATCCAACTTGGTCGGTCGCTCCCTGAAACGGGTGAGGTCGAAAACGTGGCGCCAGTTTTCCTTCTCTGGAACAACCATGATGGCGATGGCCAAGAGGGCAAAGAGGTTCATGCCGATGAGCCACTTGAGCAGCCCATCGCTGGTCAGGAGGACCACGGCACCAACAGCCTCTGTGAAGGGCATCGTCAGGGCCCCTGCAACGTGGCGGCTCTCGTCGAACACGACGTTGAAATTTGAGAAGGTGCGCTGCACCGTGGAAGACAATTCTTCGTTGTCGTGCTCCATCATGGACGCGACTAGGGCGGTGAAGTACCGTTCGTTGCCGTACCATGCGTTGTCGCCTTGGTCGATGCCTTGGCTGTCCGTGGTCCAGCAGGTGGCGGCGTCACGTCCTTCGTATTGCGGGCTGTCGCACTGCAACTTGCCGGTGGTGTCGGCCTTCTCCCACGTCCACATGTGATTGGCGAAGACGGAGTGATCGGCGACGAAGACGATGCTGCCGGTGACGTCAATCTGTCCTTGGCCACCGCCAATGGTGGTGTCAAGCACGTTTTCGACAGGGTAGTCCATCCGCACGATCAGACCGGTTTTTCCATCGCCCAACACTGGGTTGGCGATGTTGTCCGGGTTGAAGTCTGCACGGGCGATGAACGCTGGCGTGGACGCCGCTGCAAGGACGCTCACGGTGCGCCCGGATTCATCCTGGTCCTCAAGGACCTGAATGGCCGTTGGGCGGTGGAAGAGCACGGGGAGGCGGCAGTTGTCGACGTCACGCGAATTCACCTGCTCCTCCGAGCAGGCCTGCCGTGCTTCATCTTGCATCTCCGTGACGTTGCGGGTCAGGCTCGAAGCCGCCCAAACACGGCGGGCGTCGGGTGAAAGGGGGTTGCCGTCCGAGCCTTGCATCTCATAGTAGCGGTACGGGTCGACGACAGGGTCGCCGAAGTACTTCACACCGAAGAGGTCCGCCACAGGTTGGGCGTTGGAAGAGTTGGAGGCGAGGATGACTTTGCCGCCCTTCTTGGTGACAAAGTCGTGCAGGGCGGAAGCCTCGGCTGCATCGAAGGGCTTCTCGGGCCCGGCGATGATCAGGAGGGTGCGGTGAGGCTCCTTCCAGTCGTTCACGAGCATTGGGGTGGACATCGTGTTGGCGATGGTGTATCCCATGCCGCCCTCGTCACCGCCAAAGGAAGACCGAGCGTCGGTGATCTGCTGATAGCTCAAGGTGACTTCTTCCGTTTCTTCGTACGGTGAAAAGACAACCTCTTTTCCGGCACTGACGAGGGTGATGACCGTCCCGGACATGAGGACAGTAACGATGAGCGCGACAAGCAGCCACGACTCAAGACCGAGTCCTTTGCTGCCCTCTTCTGCCACGGTATCACCTCAAGGAACGACAGGAGCCTGCAGCACCAACTCTGCGACATTCACAGCCCACATAATGATTCTCCCACCTTGTTCTTGACACAATAGAGCGGCGTACCCCATTCAGGTCGAATGTTCGTTGCGCTGCATGGCGCCCGAACATCAGGGAGATTCCACGCGTCGAGGACCACGCAAAAAGGCGAGCATGACGGCCAAGAAAACCAACGGGTTGGGAAAGGGGAGGGGTGAGCTTTGATCGGTCGAGGTGGAAGAATCGCTTGTTCCCACGTCGTTCACGTCCCCGACCACCTCGTCCGGATCGGCCGCCTTGACGTCTACTTCCACGGTGGTGCTCCGGCTCGCTCCGTCGCCTTCAGAAGTGACGATCAAGCGAATCTCACACGTGCGCTCAGGGTGGCTGCTCGAGGCCTCCAATCGTAGGACGACGTCCACCGGCGCTTGTCCGCCCACGTCGGTTGGCTCGACCACGGTGCCTGAAAGGCTCTCGAGACCGAGCACGCTCAGTTGGGGACAGGAGCGGACTTCAGCCTCGGCTTCGGTCACCGCGTCCTTGGTGTTCCCCATGTTGTTCAGTTGCATGGTCATCTCAATCCATGTCCCGGCGTCAAAGGGATTGGGTGGAGTGGGGACGCTTGGTTCAAGTCGATGAACGCGAGGGAGTTCAAGATCGGCCTCAATCTCTTGGGTGGAGCCAGAGTTCGTTTGTGACGCCTCCGTGGCGGTCACCGTGAGCAACATCACTTCGGCGGCTGCGTAGGCTCGCACTTCGTCGGCCGTGGTGCCCGTGATGGTGATCTCAACGGTGACGTTGCCGTTTGCTCCCACGGTGACCGGAGAGTCAATCTCGGCCTCAACAGGAACGTCGCTTGGCAGTTCAAGTTCCATGTCGACTTCGAGTTCGAACGGTCGGTTGTTGGCGATCCAGATTTCCAAGGTGTGGCTGACCGCCCATCGGTTTCCGTCGAGGTTGAGAATAACGCCGTCGTCGACGTCGCTTTCCCATCCGATCTCCCACGACGGAGCTTCGACTTGGGCCTGCACGGGAACCAAGGGGAGAAGAAGCATCACGGCGATGACACAGAGGGCCTTTCGCATCCTTAGCCCTCCTCGGTGATGGCTCGAAGTGCTCGCGAGGCAAGCACGCTGACCATCGAACGGCGGTAGCGTGGTGGAAGTGCGGTGTTGTTGACAGGCTTGATGGCCTTTTGGAGCGCCTTTGAGAGGCGCTTGCGTCCTTCGGTGTTCGTCCAGTCCGAATGCGCTTCTGCAACGTCCATGTGAAGGCCAGGGATGCTTTCGAGGCCGGTGCTGGCCACGCGGAGGGAGGTCGCATCTCCGGGAATCCACGACGCCGCAATCCCGGCCTCGGGGAAATCCCAGGTTTCACGCACGCGCAGTTTGTGGTAGGCGCCGACACGCGACGCCGCGTCATCAGGAAGGTAGACAGCCAGCAAAAATTCGCCGGGCTGAAGCACGTTTTTCTTCATTCCATCAAGTTCGAAGAAGTCCTCGAGAGGCATGCGGCGTTCGCCATCGGGTCCGACCAATTCCACCTCAGCACCCAAGGCCATGAAGGCCGCTGCCATGTCACCTTGGTAGGTGGCCACGCACAACGTGTTTTGATTGGGAATGACCCGACAGTCGGCACCCGTGCCGCAGTCTGCTTTGTGGCACCATTCGATGGAACGACGCCAGTCCTCCGACTGGTTGTACCAGAAGCAACGGGTGTCAAGGCAAAGGTTGCCACCGACGGTGGCGCTTCGACGGATGAGGCTGGAAGCCACCTTTGCAGCGGCAGCGGCAAGAAGCGGGTGAACAACCTCTGAGGTGGCCACGTCGTGCAAGCGCGTCATGCAGCCCACACGATTGGCTGCCAAGGCGTCGGCACCGTCGACATGGGCCAGAGAGATGACATCGCCCTTTGGATTGAGGTGCCACTTGTAGTTCGGGAGCAAATCGGTCCCACCGGCCACCCAATCGAAGGGGCGTCCTTGGGCAGTGAGGTCAGCGGCAACGGCACAGGCTTCCTCGACCGATGTGGGCCGGTGGAGCACGAATGGAGGAGTCAGCATCAGGCATCGTCCCCCATGTGGCGCTGTTCTTGCTTCAGCCAGGCTCGACCCGCATAGCCCATTTCGGCCATGGATGCGGGGTCTGGATCGTCGATGGCGGCCCAGCCTTCGAGTTGTTCGTCAATCGGACGCGTCGGGTCAAACCCAAACAGCACGCCGTTGACGTAAGGTGAGGTGTCCTCGGTACGTTGCCGCGCGTGGTCACGGCCGTGGTGTTCTTCGGCCCTTGTTGCGAGTTTCTCTTGGAGAGGGCTGTGGGTCAAGCGGGG
>DUHJ01000048.1 GCA_013330925.1 Candidatus Poseidoniaceae archaeon
CGCCGATGCGCCGGACGTGGAACGGAGGATCACTTCCCCGACCGTCAAGGACATGGAAGACCTTGCAGAAGGCGGTCAAATTGACCTCAACGTGGACGTGGAGGCGGTTCCGGTTGGAACCGCACTCGACGAGGACCGTCCTCCCGCACCCGGTGGCAAAGGCGACCCGGTGGTCTACGACGAAGACTGAGGCCTCAGACCGCTGAGAACGTCGTCCAGTGCTTGCGTCAATGCAGCCGTATCGCCCGTTTCTTCGATGAGCGTCCCGGTGACGACCCAGTCGGCTCCGGCTTCGACCGCGTGCTGCACCGATGCAGCGTCGCGGAGGCCACCGCCGACCATCAGCGTGAGTCCATCCACGTCGCGAGCGGCACGAATGAGTGCGGGGTTGACTGGAGCGTCGGCCCCTGAACCCGCCTCGAGGTAGAGCAAACGGAAGCCGTACATGGAAGCGGTCAGGGCATTCGCCTTGACGCGGCCCACGTCCTCTGGCATCACCAAATCGGCCTGGCCAACGCGCCCAACCTCTCCACCAGGGGCCATCACAAGGTAGCCCGTGGGCACGGTGTCAATGCCGAATTGCGCGATGTAGGGGGCGCCACGTACCTGTTCTGAGACAAGGAAGCGGGGGTCGGTGCTGTTCATGAGCATCATGAACAGGATGCCGTCCGCGGCCGGGGAGAGGGCGTGGGCGCCACCGGGGAACAGCACCACAGGAACGTGCCACTTGCCCTCGTCCCCTTCGGGGTTCTGAGAAGCGGCCATGGCTGCAAGGTCAAGCGCGTCTTGAATCGCGGTGCAGGTGGCGTGCACGACGTTGTCGGGCGTGTCGGTCGAGCCGCCCACCAAAATCAGCCGTGTGCCCCGTTCAACCGCCACAAGGGCGCGCCGCGCGGCCAATTCGACGTCCTGCTTGCCCGGATCGATGAGCAAGGCGTGCCGTGGTCCCACCTTGGCCGTCACATGGGCCAACACATCGCCGTGCTCTGAACGCATCTCGACCGGTTTGACCACGGGGCAGAGGACGATAGCCGTTTGCTGCGCCAACCACCATGATGAAACCCAATGGCACAAGCCCACATCATGGAAGAGCGGGGGGCCTTGCGACGGCTGTTCGGCCACGTCGCCCACCGTGCCGCGACCATTCGTTTGGCGGTCCTGTGCTCCATTCTCAACAAAATCTGGGACCTTGCTCCGCCCTTGCTGATCGGCGTCGCTGTGGACGTGGTCGTGACCCAAGAGGAGTCGTTGCTCGCGTCCTATGGCGTCGTTGACCCATGGCACCAATTGCTGCTGCTGTCCGTCGTCACCGTGGCCATTTGGGCGTTGGAATCCTTGTTCGAATACTGGTACGGCGTCCTGTGGCGGAACCTTGCACAGAGCGTCCAGCACGACGTACGGATGGCGACCTTCGAACGCGTGCTGGGGCACGCCCCATCGTGGTTTGATGAACGGCGAAAGGGCGACTTGCTCGCGGTCCTCAACGACGACGTCAACCAACTCGAACGCTTCCTCGACAAAGGCGCAAACGACCTGTTGCAGGTGGGCACCACCGTGATCGTGGTCGGCGTGATTTTCTTCGCCATCGCCTGGGAAGTGGCGCTGCTTGCGTTCATGCCCGTGCCGCTCATCCTGTGGGGCTCCTTCCGCTACCAGCGCGCATTGGAGCCGAAGTACCTGAGCGTACGCGATGCAGCCGGGGACCTCAACGCCTTGCTTGAGAACGACATTGGAGGCATGACCACCATCCAATCCTTCACCGCGGAGCCTCTGGAAGCAGCGCGATTGATGGAACTCAGCGAAGCGTACCGGGCCCGGAACCGTGAGGCCATTCGCTTGTCCGCCGGCTTCGTTCCCCTGATCCGA
The DNA here is from genome assembly GCA_013330925.1 of Candidatus Poseidoniaceae archaeon. GTDB lineage: Archaea > Thermoplasmatota > Poseidoniia > Poseidoniales > Poseidoniaceae > MGIIa-L3 > MGIIa-L3 sp11892u. Next base: position 1,867 of record DUHJ01000048.1, read on the forward strand.
ATGGCCATCCTTGTCGGTTTCACGGGCACGTTGCTGCTCGGCGGCTGGTTCACCCTGGAAGGCACCCTTGAGGTCGGGGCATACTCGGTTCTCGTGTTCATGACCCAGCGCCTCCTGTGGCCGCTGACCCGCCTTGGAGAGACCTTCGACCTCTACCAACGGGCGATGGCGTCCACGGCCCGAATCCTCGACCTCGTCGAATCCCCAGACAGTTTGATGGACGGCGAGGTCGATCCTTCAAGGGAGGAGGCCGCCTCGTCCTCCCTGCGTTTGGAGAACATCACCTTCGCCCACCCCGGGCGAGAAACGGTCCTCGACGGCGTCACCGTGGACATCGATGCCCAGACCACCGTGGGCATCGTCGGTTCAACGGGTTCGGGCAAAACCACGCTGATTCGACTGCTGATGCGCTTCATCGACCCCGACGAAGGCGCCGTCACGTGGTGTGGACATGACCTCCGTTCATGGTCCACGCAATCCTTGCGCTCCAAGATGGCCTTGGTCGATCAGCACGTCACGCTCTTCCCGACAAGCGTGCTGGAGAACATTCGCTACGGGCGACCTGGGGCCAGCGACGAGGAGGTGAAGGAGGCGGCGAAGGCGGCCGAGGCGGATGCGTTCATCCGCTCCTTCCCGGACGGTTACGGCACCTTGGTCGGCGAAGGTGGTCACCGCCTGTCCGGCGGTCAGCGGCAGCGCCTGGCTTTGGCTCGGGCGGTGCTGAAGGACGCCCCCGTGCTCATTTTGGACGAAGCAACCTCGGCGGTGGACAACGAAACGGAAGCGGCTATCCAGCGCTCGCTCCACAACGTGTCCGAGGGACGCACGACGGTCATCATCGCCCATCGCCTGTCGACCGTTCGTCACGCGGACCGCATCTTGGTCCTCGAAGGAGGAGCGGTCGTCGAGTCGGGTTCCCACGAAGACCTGTTGGAACAACAAGGCCTCTACCATCGCCTTTGGTCCGTTCAGACGGGTTCAAGGTGAACCGGTTCAGGCGTGTTTCAGTCCAGCCTCCAACGACCAACGGCGCCATGAATCGGGGCAAAGGGCGGCCAACGGCCACCACATCAACGTCAGCACCACCACCAGCACGGCCGACAAGGTCACGCTGGGCGAATCGATCGAACGGTTCAGCACCCAGAGCAAAGGCGTATGCGCGACGTAGACGGTCAAACTGAGGCGCCCAAGGCGGTTCAAAGAAGGAAGCCGGGCGAGCCACGCTCCGCTCGCCCACAGCAGCAAGACGCCGGTGCTGGCCGCCAACAAAAACGGAGGATTGGCCGGGAAGAAGGTCAGAAGGGCTTGCCCGTTTGGGCTGGTCGGTGCAGCCCAGGGCACGTCGGTCTGGAGTGCATGAACCAGCAGCGCAGCGCAGGTGACGATGCCCGCGGCAACCCAACCCGTCGCTGGCCGTTGCATGGCTGCACCGTGGAGGCGCAACATGACGCCCAACCACGCCAACGCACACCACGGCACGAAGGGGTACAGTCCGGTCAGGAGAAGGTGCATGGCCACGTCTCCGGGTCCGTCAACGGCCACCCGCGCGTCCCACGCGGACGGGCCTTGGAGCGAGGGTGCGAAGAGGATCAGCAAGGGTACAAGGATGGCGGTGACGCGTGCGGTTCGTTCAACGACTGGGGTGGCGTGGGTCCATGGAACGAACGCCAACATCGCAAACAAGGACAGCACACCGGGCGTGAACGGTTCGTAGAGGTGCGGGGCACACAGGTTCACCACCACTTGCGCACACAGCAACAGGCCTGCCCTGCGGAATCTTGAGGCAAAGGGCCGCGGCCTTCCCGCCGCCCCCCAACCGGCCAAGACCACGAACAAAGGAGCGGCCAGCCCGCCGAGTCCAGCCACAAGGTAGCCGAGGGCCGTCGTCTGCCCGATGGCGGGCGGTGGGGCCGTTGCCGCAACGTGAACCATGACCATCAAGAGTACGGCACAGCCACGGAGTGCGTCGATGTCGTCACGGCGCACGGTGGTGGAGGCCGTGGACAGGGCACCACCTCAATTCGAGCGGTTTCGAACGTGTTCAACGGCGTTTCGGAAGATTTGCAGGCCTTCCCCTTCCCACGCTCCGAGGCTTCGCTCTTCGATGGGAATGCTCGCTTCCGCCTCCGGCGCCGTGTAGCGTGTGTGGTCCGGATGCAGCCACTTGGCATAGATCGCTTCAGGATGGGGCATCAACCCGAACACGAGTCCGGTGGCGTCGCAGACGCCCGCAATGTTGCGCGCAGAACCGTTTGGAGAAAGCGGGTAAGGCAGACGTTCATCGCTCCGGCCTTCGCCCTTGGGCGTGGTCGGGTCGACGTACCGTACCACGAGTTGGTGGGCTTCGTCCATCGCGTCAAGCACCGCTTCATCCTCAACGACGAAACGGCCCTCGCCGTGCCGCACCGGGCAATCGATGCGGGTGAGGCCCTGCGTCCACACGCAAGGGCTCTCGGGGTCGAATTCGAGGGTCACCCAACGGTCTTCATAGCGGCCACTTTCGTTCAGCGCCAAGGACGCGCGCTGTTCAAAGTCGGGCGTGAGGTCACCGTTGGCAGGGGGGCCCGGCAACAGTCCGGTCTTGACCAAGACCTGGAAGCCGTTGCAAATGCCGATGACCGGGCCACCGTTCGCGACAAAGTCACGCAGCGGTTCGCGCAGCGCGAAGCGCAAACGGTTCCCAAGCAGACGACCGCTCCCGAGGTGGTCACCAAAGGAGAACCCGCCGGGAATGGCCAAAATGTCGTAGGAGGAAAGCAGGTCCGGTGAGGCGATGAGCCGGTTGACGTGGAGGCGCTCGGCTTCTGCACCCACAAGGCGGAACACCGCTGCAGTTTCGTGATCGCAGTTGATCCCGAAGCCAAACAACACAGCAACACGAACGGTGGACATCAGCGCTCACCCCCAACGGGAAGGGCGAGTGGAGCCTTCCATGCGGCCACCATGTCGTCAACGGCCACGTCGATCAGCACGTCATAACCGTCCTCAACCACCAGACGTCCCCCGGCGACCACGAGGCCGATGAGCGTCAGGCCGTGTTGTTCCAGCGCATCGCACACCTCGGCTTCGTGAAGCGCTTCGACGCCGATGACGATGCGCCCGAGGGACTCGCCCCAGAGTTGTCCGAAGGTGTCTGCGCCATCGAGGCCGAGGCCATCGAGGTCGATCATCGCGCCGCGGCGTCCTCCAATGCACATTTCGGCCAAGGCAACGCCAAGTCCGCCCTCGGAGCAATCGTGGGCGGTGCGAATGCGCCCCGCTGCAATTTCAACGGACAAAGCGGCGTAGGCCTCGCGTTGAGCCTCAGGGTCATCCATGGCGGGAACGGTCCCGCCGATGCCGGCGGCTTCGCCGGCTTCGCTGAGCATGCTCGCCACTTCTGAGGCCCCGAGCTCCTGCCTGCAGCGGCCGAAGAGGTAGAGGCGTTCGCCTTCTCGCTTCAGGTCCGAGGTGGCGGTCATCCTCACGTCAGGATGATCGCCAAAGAGCGAGAACAGCATGGTGGGAGGGATGGAAATCTTGTCCGCACCGCTTCCGTAGTCGTTCTTCATCGAATCCTTGCCTGAGACGCATGGGACCCGATAGGCTCTGCACATCCGTTCCAGCTCACGGTTGGCACGAACGAGTTGGGCGAGTTTGAACCGCCCGTCTGGGGTTTTCTCAGAGACGATTGGGTCGGGCCAACAGAAGTTGTCGAGGCCCGCCATTCGGTCGACGTCAATGCCCACGCACACCGCGTTTCGCACCGCCTCGTCGACCGCAGCCACGACCATGGCTCCTGCGTCAAGATCGGCATAGCGAGGTACGATGCCGTTGCTGATCACAAGGCCGCGGCTGGAGCCGTGCAGTGGAGCGATGACGGCGGCGTCTGCGGGACCGTCGCGCTCAACGCCCACGAAGGGTTTGACCGCGGTTTGGGCGATGACCTCGTGGTCGTATTGACGCACCCAGTCTTCCTTGCTGGCCACGTTTGGTCGGGCGAGCAAGCGGAGCAGGAGGTCGTTGTGGTCGGGGGTTTCCGGCGCAACGAATGTGGCGTGCTCCGGCGGGGACCACACGCTCTCCAGGCGAAGTTGTGGAACGCCGTCATGGAGGAATTCCAGAGGCAACAAGGCGACGACATCGTCGCCGTGCCGCACCAAAAAGCGCCCGTCGTCGGTGAAGGTGGCGACCACGGTCGCTTCCACTTCGTGAATGGCGGCCATCGCCTCGAAGGCTTCGGCATGATGCGGGTGGACGGCGACGGTCATCCGCTCTTGGGATTCGGAGACGAGGATTTCCCACGCTGAGAGGCCCACTTGCTTCAGCGGAGCTGCGGCGAGGTCGATCTCCACGCCGCCCGTCTGTTCGGCCATCTCGCCGATGGACGAAGAGATGCCCCCCGCACCGTTGTCGGTGATGCTGGCGATGAGGCCCGCATCGCGGGCTTCGAGGATCATGTCGAGCATTTTCTTCTGCGTGATGGGGTCGCCGATTTGCACGGCGCTCGAGGGGGAGTCTTCGGTCAACTCAAGCGAGGAAAAGGTGGCCCCGTGAATGCCGTCTGCACCGATGCGCCCCCCGACCATGTACACCAAATCGCCCGGTTCTGCGGTCTTGGCATGACCCGGGCGGCCGTCGGGCAAGGTGGCCGGCATCAGGCCGACCGTGCCGCAGTACACCAGCGGCTTGCCGATGTAACGGTCGTCGAAGACGATCGCTCCGTTCACCGTTGGGATGCCCGATTCGTTGCCACCGACGCGAACGCCTGCATGCACGCCACGAAGCACTCGGCTGGGATGGAAGAGGTTGGACGGAAGGTCGCCTTCCCAATTGGGTGGACCGAAGCAGAACACGTCGGTGTTTGCGATGGGACGGGCGCCCAGCCCGGTGCCCAGAATGTCCCGGTTGACGCCGACGATGCCGGTCATGGCCCCGCCGTACGGGTCGAGCGCCGATGGCGAATTGTGGGTTTCTGCCTTCATGCACACGCTCCACTCGTCGTCCCAAGCGATGACGCCTGAGTTGTCGTGGAACACAGAAAGAAGCCACGGCATTTGCTCCTGCATGTCGAGGGTGGGTCGCATGATGTGCGTCTTGAACAGGGAATCGATCTCCGTGTCCTCGCCGGTCTCCTCGTCACGGTGATGGATGTGGGCGGCGAAGATCTTGTGCTTGCAATGCTCGCTCCACGTCTGCGCCAAACACTCCAACTCCACGTCGGTCGGGGCGTGGGGAGGCAGGCCAAGCGCAGCGCGCGCCGCCTGAACCTCGGGGTCGCGGTAATGGTCACGGATGGTTTGCATTTCCTCGAGGTTCAAGGCAAGCAGTCCTTCCTCGGAGAGGCGAATCAGCGCCTCGTCCTCGATTTCGAGATCCACGGCGGCGGGGGGTTGTGCTTCGACGGCGGGTCGCTCGGGATAGCCGAGTTGTCGCCAACCGTCCGCGCCAGGCGCCGATTGAATCAGGGCACGCTCGATGAGGGGGTTGTGCAAACTGGCCGCGATGGCCGCCTCATCGGCGCCGTCAGGCAGGCCGTAGAAGGCATAGGTCAAGTCCGTCGCGACGCCTGTTCCTTCGACCTTCGCCTCTGGGAAGAGGGTCCGCAAGCCGTCCAGGGCGGCGCTGCCTGCGTTGTCCGTCACGCCCGGCTTGAAGCCGATGGTGACGACGAGGTCCGGTGCATCTGGGAACAGGGTGTCGTCGTCAAGCCATGCCGAAGCAAGGCGGCCGACTTCGATGATTGGATCCACGAACAGGTCGTCAACGCGTTCGCCAAGGACATCGGTGGGCATGGGGCTTCGCACCACAAACCCACAGATGGAACGCACCTGAGCAACGTCGAGTTCGAGGTCTTGCATGAGCCGTGCTTTGACGACGTTGCCGCGCACGTCCACGGATTGTCCGTCGAGCCTCGGGGTCACCTCAACGCGGACGTCGTGCATGATGCTCCCTCGGTGCATTCGTCAGGCGCTGAGCACGCTCCTTGAACACTTTGACCGATGCGCCTTCTTGCGTGGGTCGGCGACAGGTGTTGATAGCCCCGCTCGCATGCCGAATTCTATGCAGCCCAAGCGACCAGAAGAAGGGGGCATCGTCTGCCCGCATTGTTTGCACGTGATGACCGGACGGGAAACCGAACCGCATGGCAAGCGAGAGGTGGTTCCGGAGCACACCACGGATTGGCCGAGGTGGACCTTGGCCAGCATCCGAAACCCTGGTGATCCGTTGAACAAAGGCGCCGACGCCATCAAGCAAATCTGGTGCGGCGCGTGCCATGCCCTGCTGCACACCGCCTTTCTGCCATGGCAACCAAAACGAACGCACTGATCAGTGGGCGTGCCCCAAACCAAGCAGTTCAGCAAGCACGAGAAGCGAGGCCAGCGCGATGAATCCGGCCACGGCGAAGGCGAGGTCGCTCCTCTCCGTCTCGGGCCGATGCACGTCAGGTAAGGTTTCCATGGTCGCCACATAGAGCAGGATGCCGCCAAGCATGTCGGACACCGCCGTAATACTCTTCATAGGGATTGTTATTAATCAGGAGCGAGGGGGCTGACCATGGCCAAGGTGCTCTCGTTCAGCGTTGACGATGATTTAGACATGGAGACCTTGGTGAAGAAAGCGGGCTACAAGAACCGGAGCCGTTTCCTTCGGGACGCGGCAACCCACTACGCCGAAGCTCTGTCCAGTGGAGATTTGGTCGACCGCCCCGGTGAAGAATCGGTGGAAGGGACCCTGGTGATGTATTACCAGCACACCGTCGGCGAAAAATTGCCTGACTTCCGTCACCAGCACAACATCGGCCTCATCTCGTCCACGCATGCATGCATGACGGACAGCCACACCTGCGTGGATACCCTTCACTTGTCCGGTCAAGTGGGCGCCATCCGCGACGTGGTTGAGGGGCTTCGACGGATGGAGGGTGTCGATCGCGTCGCCTTTGTCACCGCTCCTGCCCGTGACGACGGGTGTTGCTGAGGTCGTCCCCGCATTCGTGTGGAGGACGCCGGGGGCCCGACCCTTCCGCGAAGCCCCGTCTCGGGAAGGACAATGGGGATTGGCGGGGGGCTCGAACGTTGGAACGGATCATCCAAACCAAGCAGGAAGTCACAATCAGGACCGGAACGACGGGAAATATTGCCGGGTGTATGCCGTGGCGTCCTCTTCGCTGTATCCTTGTTCAAGCAAATCGGCATGGTAGGTTGATGCTTCTGGGTCTTCCGGCGTGACCGGTGTTGGTGACTCTGGGGGGGAATCGTCAACCGCCAAGGTCTCGAAGGTCTTCTCGTGATCGCTTCCTTCCGACTGCCTGCGTCCCACTCGGAGGGTGAGCACCAGCGGGACCACGGCAAGCAACACGGCGAACAGGGCACCAAGGAGGAGCAGCATCGGTCCTCTTTCCGAAGAGCCTGTGCCGTCATCCTGAGAGGCTTGTTCGCCCTCTCTGTCGTCGTTTTCCTCAGGGGGTGTAAACGTGAATTCGCCCGATTGGAGGGACGTCGATGGGCCGCCTTCATGGGCTGCACTGAGGTGCCACGAGACCCCCCATTCCTCCGTTGAACGGTGATCATCGTTGTGTTTGACGAACGCTGGATTGGCCTCCCAAAGGGTGCGTTGCGCGCCAGGTGCAAGCGTGAGGGTCCAGCCGTCTTCCGTTCCGTCCACCAAGGTGGTCCAGGTCAGGACCACGGGGCGAAGGCCATTGTTGCTGATCTGGCACACCAGCAAATCGGTCGCATTCCCATCCGGTGCATCGGTCAAACACGTTCCTTCAAGCCCGAGCTGTTGCAGTTCTGTGAGGTTCAGCACGCTTGTGTTCGTGAGGCATTCGTCGACCGCGTAGTGGCAAAGTTCGACCGAGAGGGTGGCGTGCTGCGCTCCGGTGGCGAGGAGATTGTTGGCCACCAAGAGGAGGTCGAGGGTCTGGCTTCCTTCACCTTCTGGGACGGATGTTGTGAGCACTTCCGTGCCGTCGAGTTGTACCGTAAGTTGGGCCGTGCTTTCGTCGGTTCGGAAATCCCACGCCACCTCAACGGCCGTCGAATTGATCCGTGTGGCATGGAGGGTTCCGTCGACGCCAATGCGCTCTTCGACGGAGACGTTGACCTCGATTGGAGTGGCCACGTTCCCGCCTTCGTCGCGCACGTCGAGGCGAACGCGGTGCAGGCCTTCAACGAGTTTCGAGGCGGAGACGGTGTGGTTGAGGGTGGTCTGGATGCTCGCTGTGGTTCCCTTCACGTCGATTTCATCGCCGGTTGGCCCGAAAACGGTCAGTGACGCAATGGCGCGCTCTTCGGGGCTCATGACCCACGAGGACGAGAGCACCAACGGTTCACCCAGAACGTGGGTTGTTGGGGCGGCGAGGTTCAGGTTGCTGGGCGCTGTTCTGTCCACCAGCTCAATCGTCGCATCAGGGCCTGTGACCAAGCCGTCGTCGTCTGAGTCGGCAACGCCTGTGGTCTCCGAAAGACGGGCTTCAGCGGTCCAAGAACCAAGGCTTTCTCGGCCGGGGCTCCACGTTGCAAGGTACACGCCCTCGCCCGCGTCCCATGCAGCAGCACGGGTCGTAGTGATGCCGTTATGGGTCAGATCCACCCCGGCCGAAAGGTCGCTTCGATGTCCTGCATCCGTGACACGGAAGGTGAACTGTGGCGCGTCTCCTTCCCACACCCCTGCAAGGCTCGACCCCTCCAGCAAGGCCGTGCTTTCGTCGGCCTCAATGGCCAATGTGGCGACCTCAGGCATGCTCGGAAGGACGGTGAAGGCGTATTCGGAGGGGGAGGTGGCCGAGTTTCCGCGTTCGTCGGTCATGCGTACACTGACGTCGATGGTGCCGGGGCCTGAGAGGTGGTCGGCCGTGTCAAAAGGAACGGCCCAGCCTCCGAGGCCGGCGTTCCACGAGGTGGAGAGGTGATTGGAATCGCCGACAACACCAACGGTGGCTGAAAGCCAGAGGTCA
>DUHJ01000226.1 GCA_013330925.1 Candidatus Poseidoniaceae archaeon
CGGAAAGGGCGAGGACGAACGTCGTGCAGCGGCAGGGTTGGCGGCCGCACTCGACAAGGCCCTCGCCGCTGAAGGGGTCTTGGTGACGTTGATCGTCGACGAAATCCTCCTCGTCCAAGGTCTGGTGTTGGCCATTCTCGCCATTTTCCAAGCCTACCTCGCGCTTGGCTTGGGCGTTGGGCTGCTCGGTATCGGGGTGGTGACGGCCCGAGCGGTGCGTGACCGCACGCATGTCATCGGCCTCCTTCGAGCGGTCGGTGTTTCAAAGCGTCAGATTGGAAGCAGTCTTGCAGGTGAAGTGGCGTGGACCGGGGGGCTCGGTTTGACCGTGGGTGTGGTCATCGGGTTGATGTTTCATGTCCGCTTGCACGCTGCACTTTGGGAAGAACAAGGTGCAGCACTCGCCTTGCCTTGGGGCAGTGCGGTGACGGTGATGTTTGGTGGTGTGCTCTTGGTTGGTCTTTCTGTGGCATGGCCGATTCGGGCCGCCATGAGGATTGCTCCTGCTGAGGCCCTTCGTTCGTTGGAATGACGGGGAATTTGTCTTCAGTGGCCTGATTTGTGGGCAAAACTCACCCGTCCCATAGTATAAATACGGCGCAAGTCGTGGGAAGCCTTAGCCACTTTGTGGAGGGACCTAAATGCGTAACATGACCACCATGCTTCTCGTGACGCTGCTGCTTGTCAGCCTGCTCGCGGGAATTCCTACGAACGAACTTGAAACCGAAGATGCCATTGAACAAAGCAGCGCCCGCTCAGGCGCCGACATTGACATCCTCGGCATCACCCAACCTTCTGAGACCAGCTGCAACGCAGCCGGATGCCGCGACGAGCTGCTCGTGGGAGAGTCCACGACCTTCGAGGTCGTGATGAAGAACATCGGATCCGGTGACGTGACCGACATGTCCTACTCGTTGGACATCTACCTCACCGATTCTTCCAAGGTCCGCGGCTTGCAAGCCAAGGACTCCACCGGTCAGGACCTCTCTTGGACCAACGACGTTGCCGTGTGCGACGACGCTGCTTCGTGTGACGAGACCTCCTTCGCCGCCAGCACCATCTACAGCGGTGGTGCTGCAACCCTCACGTCCTTGGGTTCCGACATCACCTGGACGCCCGACGTCGGTGAGTACCTTGTCGTCGTCACTGTGGAGTCCGACCAAGACAGCGACCCCGCCAACGACGAGGAAGAGATCTATGTCGTCGTCCGTGACTACACGGACATCGAGGTCGACCTCTGCTGGACCGATGGCGCCGGTGCTTGTGTCGAAGGCGACCGTGCCATCGGCACCGGGACAGAGTCCCGCCAGTTCATCCTCAGCGTGACCGCTGACGGAAGCCAAGAATTCAACCCCCGTGAAGTCAACGTGAGCGTCGAGCTCGACGGTTTCTCTGCCGCCAGCGGTGGCGGCTTTGACCTCGGTGTGGACGGCGAAGAGTGGATGGTCGTGGCCGGCAACGCCCAGACCGTGGAAGTCTACCGCAACACCACCACCGACACCGCCTCCGACGCCTCTCGCGCGGTTCTTGCTTACCAAACCGAATGGACGATGACCGGCTCGGTCACGCCCGGTGACGGCGGCTACAGCATCGATGCACGTGTCATCGACCACACCCTCTACGGCCAGGACGGTTCATGCTCCGAGATCTGGACCGACGACACTGACCCCGAAGAGCCCGTGGAGTTGACCAGCGACAACTTCTGTGAATACCTGGAGAACAACGACGATTACTCCCGCACCGACTCCGACGATATTTACGGCTTCAGCGCCCTCTTCCACGACATTCGCCTCCAGACGCTGACCGTCGCTCAAGGCTACTCTGCTGACGGCTCGGGCGAGCCAACCTCCGTGGTACAGGACGGCATGGATCTTGACCTCCGCGTGGGCACCACCCTCCTCCACGCGAACGTGGGTCACTTCGGATCTGACGTCAACAAGATGGTCGAGTGGGGCGTTGTGTTCACCGTGACCGACCCCGCCGGCACCGAAACCACCTACAACGCCGATGACTGCCCAACCGGCCTTGCTCCCTCCTACACCCACAGGTTGCTGGGTACCTTCGGTGGCCAAGGCACGCCCCAAGAGGCTGACGTGTTCGGTTCCGCTTGCGTGATGCTGAACAACGACGCTGCCCTGACGGTCGGTGAGTACAAGTTTGAGGCCGACCTCAACTTCCTCGGCGTTTGGGACACGACGGCCGACCGTTTGGACGAGTCCGTCGCTGACGAAAAGACGTCGAACAACCGCAAGGTGATGACGCTTGACGTGGTCAACAACCAGCCCACCGTGCTCTCGATGACGATGTTCAACACCGGCGACCTCGTGGTCACCCAAGAATCGCCGCTCGAGTTCGACGTGCTCGCCTTCGACGTGGATTGCGTTGACGGCAACTGCCTCACCTACACCTGGACCGTCGACGATGTGGAACTCGGCATGTGCGGCGGCGTGGGTGCCACAGGCGCACAGTGCACCTTCCAGATCCTCCCAGAGCACATGACCAACCCTCGTGTGGCCGTGACCGTCAGCGACGACAACGGTGCAACCACGACGGAATACATGGACCTCATCATCTGGAACGACGTGACCGCAGATTCCACCACCGCCGACAGCGGCATCTTGGTCTCATACGCGCTTCAGTACTCGGCCACGACTCCGTTCACCATCACGGCAACGGATGCTGACACCAGCGGATTCGCCGGCATGGAACTCCCCGGTTACACCGGCAACTACGATGCTGTGGCGGCCATTGACTTCAGCCCCGCGACCTCCTACGAGGCCAGTGGTGTCTTGACACACGGCATGACCTTCACGGTCCCCAAGTCACTCATCGAGTCCGGCACCGGAGTGGAAGGCAGCGTTTGGTTCAACCAAGGCAGCATGTATCAGCTCGTTGACGGCACCCCCGCCGACAGCAGCACGGACCCCACGATGTCCGTGTTTACCTGGGATCTTCCGGTCGACCAGAACACCCTGACGGCCGGCACCTTCGTGCTCTTTGGTGGCTCCCTCGAGGAAGCCATGCCGCCCAGCGCAGGCATCCAAGGCTTCTCGGCTGCCGCGGGCGAAGGCGGAACCCTTGTGATGAACTGGGACGTTACCGCCCAGATGTCCCTCGGTGAGCGCTTCATCATGGAAATCTGTGACGAGGCCCAAGACGCAAACTGTGACATGGCTGCACTCAAGGACTTCACCTCCGAGGTCAAGACCTACACGCACCCAGGCATCTCCACCACGCACGGCACCACCTACACCGTGACCGTTGAGGTGTGCAACGATGCGGGCTGCAACGGGCAGATTGGCATCGGGAACGTCACTGCGGACAAGGAAGTCGACGGTGATGGTATGATGACCAACCTGATCGCACAATCCAGTGCGGACGGCTCCATGTGGACCATGACGTGGACCACGACCGGAGATATTTCTGACATCAGCAGCTGGCGCGTGTGCTACAGCACCAACGACGTGGCCACGGCCATCGAGAAGACCGGCAGCAAGAGCACGGACGTGGCGTCGGCG
>DUHJ01000217.1 GCA_013330925.1 Candidatus Poseidoniaceae archaeon
ACGAGCAGCTTCTCGGTCCTACTGGCCAGATCGGCGGCCCGAGGAATTTCGACGTGGTCACGAGGATCGAAGCGCTTGGAACGGGCCGCTTCGGCGATGGTATAGGCTTCGTCGGTGCGCTCGTCCAGCCACAGGTGGTAGCGCTCCATTTCTGCTTCCAAGCGGGGCACGTCGAGCCCGACCAAGGGGTCATGCAGTGGGGCGCCGACGGGGTCGGTCGACGCCATAGCGCATCAGTCCGGGCGACCGTTCATCAAACCAACGTCGTGGTCGGGAAGGTTGATGCCCCCGCCGCCGGGCCTTGGAGGCATGACGGTGGACGCCAGCCTCGCCGAGGACCCACGACGGGCGAGGCTCGTCGACCTCGTGCGCGACCTTTCCTTCCTCGACGGCGGCAGCGACGACGCCTTCACCCTCGCCAGCGGCCGCACCTCGCGCTGGTTTTTCGACCTCAAACCCGCCATGATGCACCCCGAAGCAGCCCGGCTGATCGGCGCCCTCATCTGCGCCCGCCTGCCGGCCTACGAGGCCGACGTCGTCGGCGGTCTGGAACTGGGTGCTGTGCCGCTCACGGCGCTGGTCATCGCCAACGCCGATGCCCCTGCATCGCTTCGCGGCATCATGGTCAGGAAGGAACCCAAGGGGCGCGGTGGCCGGAAGACGAACAACCCCCCGGGCGTGGAGGGTTCCTCCCTTTCTGGCGGCGGCCGAATCGTGGTCTTGGAAGACGTCACCACCACGGGTGGTTCGGCGGTCAAGGCCGTCGAGCGCCTGCGTTCAGAAACCGATTGCGAGGTCGTGGGTGTCATCTCCATCCTTGACCGTCAAGAGGGCGGCGCGGAGGCCTTCGCCGCCGCAGGCATCCCCTTCGAGAGTTTGCTCGTCCGTGCCGACATCACAGGGTGAGCCCATGGCGTACGAGGTGCTCGTCCCCGCCGAGCTGGAGGAGGACCCTTCGCTCACCGTTGTGCGGGATTCGACCGCGCCGGACGGATTGCATTTCGTTCATGGTGAGGCGGCCAAACCCCTCGCGACTCCGTGGCAAGTGGGTGCGGAACGTGCCGCTTTGCTCAATCCCGAGCGCCTTCCTTCCGGCGTCGTACTGGACGTGGCCTGCGGCAGTGGTGTGCAATTGGCTGCCCTAGCCGCCATCCTCGAACGTCCCGCCGTCGGCATCGAACTGGACCCGAGCCGTGCCCGAGCGAGCGCGCAGAACCTGCGAACGGTGGCCGCTTGGTTCGGCGCTTTGAACGCCCCCTGGTTCGTGCAATCGCGCGTCCTTGTCGGCAACGGCACCAATGCTGAAGGCGTGCTGGCCGCCCTTGGAAGCCCCGGCATCGGTTTGCTCCAACTCGATCCAGCCCGTCCACGCAATTCGCGCACGCACGATTTGGAGGAGATGGCCCCCTCGCCGAACGAGGTCCTCAGTGCGTGGGCTCCCCTCCTTGCGCAGGGCCCCGACGGCCCCGCCGTTTTGTTGGACCTCTCGCCACGGTTGACCCACGAGCAACGCCTCTCCCTTGAGGCCATGATCGACACCCATCTTCCCGGTGTGCAGCGGACTTGGGTCTGGGGCTCCCGTGGCGGCGGTCGTGTGGACCGTCTTTCCGCATGGTTGGGCGGCGCCTCAACCCCAGAGGTCGCCCGCCGCTTTGTCCGCTACCCTGCCAACGGGTCAATGCCTTTGATCGTCGAAGGCGGTCGCGCGCTTCCGCTTGGCGAAGACCTTCCCGAACAGGTACGCCGGCCTCCACGACGCGGGGAGCACGTCAGCCTCGTCGACGCCGCCTTGCTCGCTTCGGGGCTGGCAGAGCCGTGGCTCACGTCCCATCTCGGCGCCGAGGCAACGCTGACGTGGACGGCGGTCGAAGGACGACGCCCGCAGGTTCACCATGACGCGCCCCTGGGCCTCGACCCTAATCAGCGCGGTCTGATCCAAGCCTCAGGCCGCATCGTTGCCGTGGTCCACCACGCTCCCAACGAAGGGAACATCGACGACCTCGTGGTCATGGCCTTGGAGCACGACGTGGCCCGTTTGACCCTGAGGTGCACGCTGCCCGCCGATGTTCAGCCGAAGCTCCAGGGTTCGCTCGACCGGCAATTGTCCCGTCGACATGGGCGCCGTCAGGCCTTTCTCTGCCATGCAGGACAGGGACCTGAAGTTCACTTGCTCTGCGTCGGCCCCACCGTTCAAGAAGGAACGCGCTGAACGCGACGCTGCGCCTCAGGGCGCACCGTTCCATGGGCCGCGGTCTTCAAATAGGGGAGTTCGGTCGGCACGTTGCTCGACACCATGTCGAACGCGATGGAGGCATCACAGATGGCCAAGAAGGACGAAGACCTTGGAGACGATTTCTCCTACATCATCCGCATGTCGGACACGGACGTGGACGGCCTTCGGCCGCTCGGATCGGCCCTGACCGCCATCAACGGTGTCGGCGACCGCACCGCCATCCAAATCTGCCGTCAGACCGGCTTCGAGCCGACCCGCTTGGCCGGCCATCTCACGCCCGAGGAGCAGCAGACCCTCATGGAGGCCGTCGAAGAATACGCGGAGAAGGTCCCCTTGTGGATGCTGAACCGCCAGCGCGACATCGAGAGCGGCGAGGAACTCCACCTAACCGGTCAGCAAGTCAAGCTCGTCCAGAAGGACGACATCGACCGGCTCCGTGCCATCAAGGCCTACCGCGGTGTGCGTCACGCCAACCGCCAGAAGGTCCGTGGTCAGCGCGGTCGTTCCAACGGCCGCTTCGGCCTGACGCTGGGTGTCCAGCGCAAGAAGTGAGGATGAGGTGAGGCAACATGGGTGAACCAAAATTCTCGCGACCAAAGTACGACACGCCTTCCCACCCGTGGAAGGCCGACCGAATCGAGGAAGAGCACGCGATCCGTGCCAGCCACGGCCTCAAGAACATGAAGGAGATTTGGAAGGCCAAGTCCCAACTCCGCCGCCACCGCCGTCAGGCCATGCGCCTCATCGGTAACGTGGACACCACCGAAGGCCACGGAAAGCGTGAGATGGAGGACCTGCTTCACTCCCTTCACCAAAAGGGCCTCGTGACCGCTGACTCCAGCCTTGACGACATCCTGTCCCTCGGCGTTGAGGAGATCCTCAACCGCCGCCTCCAAGCTCAAGTCTACTACAAGGGGCTTGCAAGCACCATCAAGCAGGCGCGCCAACTCATCACCCACGGCCAAATCGTCGTCGGTGAGCAAAAGGTGACCATCCCCTCTTACCCCGTCTCCCGCGACGAAGAGGAACTCATCGCTTACCACCCGTCCAGCGGGCTCAACAACCCCCAGCACCCCATTCGCCTCGCGATTGAGGACCGCCGCTCGGAAGCCGAGTACGCGGTGGACGAGCAAGTGGACCCCGAGGCCACCCCGGAATTCGCGGCTGAAGTCGTCGAAGCGGCGGCCGAGGCTCCCTCTGCGGCCGACGACACCGGAGGTGAGGCTTGATGTCTGACCGCCGTGCAGTCGTCCACATTTTCTCGTCCTACAACAACGTCCTAATGACCGCAACCGACCTGACCGGTGCGGAAACCATCACCACCTGCTCCGGTGGCCAGGTTGTCAAGACCGCGTCGGACAGCGGCGGTCAGTTCGCGGCCACCCGTGCCGCTGAGCGCTTGGCCGACGCCCTGCGTGAGAAGGAATTCACGCAACTCATCGTCAAGTACCGCGCACCAGGCGGCAACAAGGCCAACACGACCGGCCCCGGTGCACAGGCCGCCATTCGCGCCCTGACCCGTGCCGGCATGACCATCACGCGCATCGAAGACGTCACCCCCATCGCCCACGACGGGACGAAGAAGAAGGGCGGACGTCGCGGACGCCGCGTCTGAACGAGGTGGATCAACATGAACATCGAAACCGTGAACGGTTGGCCCAAGGGTCGCAAGGCGAAGTACCTCATCAGCGACACCGACGCCTCTCAGGTCAACGCCATCCGCCGGGCCATCCTCAGCGATGTCCCCAAGTTGGCGATCGCCTTTGTCGACTTCACCCAAGGTGTCAACCAAGACAACCAAGGCGAGGTCGTGGAGTCGGTCAACGCCCTCCCCGACGAGGTCATCGCCCACCGTCTGGCGATGCTTCCCGTTCCCACGTACCCCGACGAAGGCATCCACTTCGTGGACGAGTGCCCGAATTGCAGCACCTTGGTGGAATCCGAGCGCGGTTGCATGCAGTGCCAGGTGCTCTACTCCCTCAACGCCCGCGGGCCCTCCCCGGACGATGAGGAGGACTTTCGCACCGTGCACGTCGGCGACATGATGACGCTCTCCGACCCGATGTTCGACATTCCCGAAGAGTTCGCACGCATCCCCTTGACGATCCTCGCCAAGGGCCAGTACCTCGAGTTCTACGCCTTCGCCACCTACGGCCGCGGCAGGGAGCACGTCAAGCACGCACCCGCTGCAGCCATCACCTTCCGCCCACAACGCGTGGCCGTGATGCAGGACAAGAAGGCCGCAGAGGTCCTCTTTGGCCTCAACCTGACCACGACCGATGGCCGCCCGATTGACGCCAAGCTGTTCACCAAGAACCGCGTTGAAGACGTCGACACCGTCCACGACCTTGAGAAGGCCATTCACCAGGTCGGTCCCGGCACCGGTCGCGAAGAAGCCTTTGGCGAAGCAATCGTCTTCGAAGACGTTCCCGGCGCCTACGTGTTCTCGTTCGAGAGCGACGGCGCCATGGCGCCTGATGTCGTGATGAACGAGGCGCTTCGCGAACTCAGTGAGCGTTTCCTAAACATCTCGGGCGACCTCGAGAAGGCCCTCGCTTGAGCGCGCACAGCGCTCGGCTTCACGCACCTTGATGGACGGCGTGCGTCGCTTGATCCTCAATGACGGTCGGCGAAGCCCACGTTGGTGGCCACGTCACCCTGCTCTTCTCGATCCACGACGATGAGCTTCTGCCCCGCCGACAGGGGAGCCGCGGCGCCGGCCTTTGCCTCGATGCAGGCGTTCGCGTTCGCGCAGAAGCCCTCCCCGCAGCCATCGGCGAAGATTCAGCCGGGGCAATTCCTGCCCCACGCCCGGCCCGCAGCAACGGGAGCATCGAGGTGGAGGTCAGCGATCGGTTTGGACGGCCTTGGCCGGAAGGCGAAGCCATGTACATCACGCTAATCAACGACCTGCGCGCGGTCAGGCGCCTTGCCCCGTCGACTTCGTGGAGGCTGGAAGTCCGGCTCGAATTGCCGATCAGCCAAGGCTTTGGCATGTCCGCAGCCGGTTTCCTGGCCGCTGCGCTGGCCGTGTTGGAAGCCAACGGCACCCCCGATCCACGCTATGCTGCACGCGCAGCCCATCGTCTGGAACGCCAACATCGTGGTGGCCTTGGTGACGTGTTGGCCCTGCAGGCGGGAGGCATGGCCCTGCGGCGTGAGCCCGGTGCGCCTGGTGTGGTCGGTCAGGCCGAGGGGGCCTCCCTTGCAGCGCCGCTTTTGCTGGTTTGGCAGCCAGACGAATCACGTCATACGTCCGCATACATCGACCATCCGGGTTGGAAACGTTCGATCACCGAAGCAGGTGAAGCGGCCTTGCAACCCCTGTTGGCCGGTGCGTGGACCCCAAAGCGTTGGGGCGACTTGCTCGAAGCCGCCGCGGTCTTCGCCAACCGTTCAGGTTTGGAAGAAGAACACGAACGCGCCACCTTGCTCCAGAGCGTTCAGACCGTGCTGGTCGGCCACGGTCTTGCGTCCGCGTGGACTTGCCGGTTGTGCATGCTCGGTGTGTCCGCCGTGGTGATGCCTCGCCGGCCCGAAGACGCCTCCTCGCTCGATTTGGATGCCCTTCGTGGGCCGTTGGAATCGGCCGGATTTCAAGCCACCATGTGCGGCCTCTCGCCCCCTCCGTCTGACGAAGAAGAGTGAGTCAGTCGGCGGATTCATCGGACAGCACCCAGCACCGGAAGGCCCGAAGATGAGCAAACTGTGTCCAAAATTTCCGAACGTCACCGATCGTTATCATCCGAAGGCAGCGCATCAGGGCACGGACGCCGACGGAGAGCAGGGTCAGTGGATTCGGTGGACGTCGCTGAACGAAACCAAGACGGGCGACCGCCTTCTCGAGCGCTTTTGAACGCGTAAAGAGGATGAGCGGACGGTCTTGATTTGCGCTCACAGCAGCCAGCATCAGGTCATGGCTGAGCCCCTTCCCTCGGTGGGTTGGGTCGACGACCACGGTGGTGATCTCCGTCGCGAAAAGGTGCTTCCGTCGTTCGGTGTAGGCCAGAATGCGCCCTTCATCGTCCCTCAGGGTGGTGGCTTCTGCGACCCATTGCCGTTCTCGCTTCAACCGGTACGGTGGCCGAAGGTCGCCTTCTTCTCGAAGCCGTTGGACCAGCCAACGCGCGTCGTGTTCGGCGTCCATGAAGCGAGTTCACTGTTCGGGACTTGGCTCTACCGCCGGCACCTGTGCGCGGGCGTGTTTGACGTCCTCGGGGGTGAGGACCTGTCCTTTTCCAAGCACGTCGACCACTTTGGCATGGACACGCAGATCCGCGTTTCGCTTTGCTTGGGCGCGTTTGGCCAAGGTGCGCATCGGCATCGCCATGCGGATGTTCCCCTCAAACAGGGGCGCATGGCGGGCGAGGAAGGCCCAATACAGTTCAGAAATGGGGCACGTGGACGAGGGAGAGAAGGCACAATCCTTGCACGCATCGCCCATCCGCTTCAGGTAGGGCGTACCGCACACGTAGGGTTTGGTGGACATCAGAGGCCCGGTGGCGTAGGTTCCCATGGCGAGCACGTTGGGTTCAACCACCCAATCGTAGGCGTCGATGAACATCGCCCAGAACCAATCGGTCAATTCCCGTGGCCGAACGCCGATCAGGGTGCCGAGGTTGGCCAGCACCATCAGGCGAGGAATGTGATGGGTCCACCCGTCTTCCATCACGGCCGTGGTCACGTCGTCAAGGCACGCAAGCCCACTCTTTGCGCCCCAATACGCCGGGGGGAGCGGCACGTCGTCCCCGAGCGCATCCACGGTGGGAGGGGCGTCGGGCCAATCGCCTTCCCATCCCGCTGCAGGCCGTGAGGAGGTGCTCGATGCGACGTTCACGTGGTCCGTGAAGCCCTCCGTCGCGTCGTGCACATGGCGAATGAATTCACGCCAACCGAGGACCTGGCGGATGAACCCCTCTTTGGAGTTCAACGCAAGGTCAGCGTGCTCCACGTCGTGAATGACGCGACCAGGTTGGAGGCGTCCAAGGTTGAGCAGGGTCGCGATGCGGGTGTGAAACAACGAACGGTGCTGCACGGTCATCGCGTCCTCGTAGGGGCCAAACCACGGCATGGCTTCCTCAAGCGCCCAGCGCCACGCGCGTTCGGCATCGGCCGCGGAAGCGGGCAGGTCTTCGGGCGTGACACGACCGGGATGGTGGCCGTAGGTGGATTGGACCGTCTGCACCACCTCGAGGGTGACCGCGTCCGGCGGGAAGGTTGGGACCTCTGGAAGAGGAACGGCACCGTCCCAAGGCAGGCGGTTCTCAGCGTCAAGCGACCACTTTCCACCCACCGGTTTCCCGTCCTCGGTCAACAACACGTTGTGGGTTTTCCGTGCTTCGCGGTAGAAGGCATCCATCCGCCACGGGCGTTTGTTGCCCACAGAGCGGTCGAAGAGGGCCCTGTCGGTCAACCAGCCCGCATGCTCCTCGACGAGAAGCATCCCACGTTGCTCCAACGGTTCCAACGCCAACCGCGTTTCCCGTTCTGCCCATCGCATGGCGTGAAGCGGGCCGAGGGAGGCGGCCTGGTCCTCGAGCACCGCCTCGTAAGGTCGATCGTCATGAAGCACAAGGACAGGATGGCCAGCGTCTTGTGCTTCGAGAGCAAAATGCCGCAGGTTGGTGAGCACAAGCGCCAATTTTTGCTGATGGTACGGACGCTGTTTGGCCTTCCAAGAGGTCTCCACAAGGACCAGTCCAACCGCAGTGCGCGGGCGTTCAGGGGTCGGGCGCCAAGGCCCAACGTCGAGGTTGAGCTGATCCACATGGACGTAACACCAACGGTCCACTGCGTCCCGATTGACGGGGAGCAAGGCGTCACGGAAGGCGCCCATTCAGGACCCCCACGTTGACAGGTCGG